>CBFGZN010000180.1:0-5563 GCA_965653255.1 uncultured Solirubrobacterales bacterium
TCGGGCCACTGGCGCTACCTCGGCCGCGACGGCTCGCTCGCCGACTACCGGCGTGAGGATCTGCACGGGCTCACGCGGATCCGCAACGCGCTGCGCCAGCTCGCTCAGTTGCCGTGGTTCGCCCGCAACGTCTTGGTCAAGGTGCTGCTGACGCTTCGTCTGCGCCGGGCGGCGCGGCTGCTCGGCGCCGATGGCTGGCCGTACTGACGGTCAGCGCAACGGCGACCGCGAACAGCACCCAGACCGCGACCGCCACCCAGTGCGCGCCGGTCAGGTCGGCGGCGAACTCTGAGTTGAAGCCGCCCGCGTCGTCGGGCGGGAAGATCAGATAGATCGCCGGCAAGGCGATCGCCGTCAGAGCACCGGCGATCAGCGCGAGGACCGACGGGCCCACCCCACGCCGCAGCAGCAGCGCCACCGCCGGACCGATCACCACTCCCGCGCGCAACGCGAACAGGGACGCGCCCACTAGCCCAGCCGCGACGCCAATCGCCAGCGCCCAACGCAGCGGGGGCGTGGGCTCCGCCGAAACGCCGGACGATCCACCAAACGGATGCTCCAAGCCACTGGAATTTCGTTCTAGAACGTTGTTCTGGTCGATCGCGCTATCCGCCCCACGACGCTGGTGTCGGCGGCGACGTACCGCACCGATCGCGAGCAGGGCCAGCAGTGCTGCGCAGGCGAGCGCGGAGATGGCAAATCCGGCGTTCATCGTCCGCTGGGGCACGAAGGCGAAGTCGACGTCGCGGCAGTCGCGCGGTGCGCGCCAGCCGTTGGCGAAGCCGTCGATCGGCTGCGGCTCGCCGAGATCGCGGCCGTCGCACTCGGCGCGCCAGCCGCGGTTGAAGCTCTCGGCGAGGACGAGCCAGGCCGGCGCGGACAGGGCGACGCGAACGCCGTTCCGCTCGCCGCGGCCGTCGTCACCAGGATCGAGCACGCGGCCGGGCGCCACCGGCGCCGGCAACGGCCCGGGGGCCGCCGAGCGCAGCCGCAGCAAGTCGGTACGCAGGAGACCATCTGGGGTCGCCAGCGTCGCCATACCCGCCGGCAGCGCCACCGCCGCTCCGCATGGGCGGGCGCGCAAGGGCCGACGAGCGAGCACGTCCGCGACCGTCCCGACCGGCCGCAGCATCAGTCGAGAGCGGCCGTCAGGCTCGCCGCGCACCGCGACGCGCACCGCGACCGCGCCGCAGGGGATGTCGAGACGACCGGCCGCGTCGCCGTAACGCTTCGCCGCGGCGCGACGGCCGCCGGGCGCCACCGTCACCCAACCGTCGGCTCGCCAACGCCGCGTCGCCGGCAGCTCGAAGCGGCGGGCGAGCGACGTCTCGCCGTCACCGGCCGCCGCAACGAGCGCGGCGCTCTGGCTGTCGCCCGACGGGACCGACGTCGAGTCGGGATCGATGCGCGCACGGCGGTGGAACGGATCGTTGCCGGTCGTGCGCTCGAAGACGAAGCTGAGTGGCGCGTGGACCAGCTTCTCGCCGGCCAGCGCGCGCGTCGCCACCACCGGCGGCCGCAGCGACTCGCGCACACGGACACCTGGGATGCGCAGCTCGGCGATCGCCCCCGGGCCGCGCGTCCGGGTCGTCGGTGGGCCCGCCACCCCCGCGATCGCGACGGGAAGCTTGTCCACGTTTCGCAAGCCGACCGGCAAGCGGTTCCAGCCGGGACGGACCGGGTAGCGCCGACCAGCGATCTCGACCGCCGTCAGGTCGGTGCGCGCCTCGCGTTGTGGCAGCAGCTCGAGCGACGGCACGTCGATGCGCCGACCGAAGTCGATCTCGATCCAGCGACGGTCGTCGTCGAAGTTGCGCTCGGCGCTCCACCACGTCGCCGGGTCGCCGTCGACAGCGGCGTACGGACGGTGCTCTGGGAACTGGACGAACGACGGCGAGAACGGCGCAAGGATTGCCCGCGCACCGTCGTAGACCGCGACCGTTTGGGCGTCGGTCCCATAGTCGTCGAACGGATTCAGCACTGCTCCGTCGCGCGGGATCTCGGCATCTGTGGCGAGCGTCGCGCCCTCTGCCTGGCGCGGCTGCGACGGCAGGATCACGCGACGGCGGTTGGAATCACCGACGACGATCTCGGCGCCGCCGCGGGCGGCGCGGCGCAGCTCGTCGCGGGTCTGATCGGCGGCGTAGAGGATCGTCCGCTCGCGCGGCAGCCCGCCGAGCGCCGCCAAGCCGGCCAGCGTCGCGGCCGAGCCGTCGACCACCAGCGGTCCGCGCAGCGGCTGGACGCGCACCAGCCCAGGCGATCCGGTCACGGGATGAGCTCGCACGGCTCCGAAGAAGCGCCGCGGCGAGGAGAGGTCCGCCCCGCGCGCGAGCTGCGCCGCCGCGGCGCGCGGCTCGACGGCCCCGCTGCGATCGCGGTCGTCGTCGCTCGCGGAGATCACCTCGCCGGCGCCCATCAGCCGGATCAGCGGCCCGAGCTGGCCCGGCAGCACCCGCCGCTGCTGGACCAGCGCATCCGTTCCCCACAGCAGATCGACCGCGCGCAGGTCGGCGTAGGGCACCACGCCGCGCACCGACACCGGCCGGTCGGTCAGCGCCGGCAGCAGCGCGTCCTGGGTGCCGCCCCAGCGGTAGAACGGGAAGACCTGGCCGGGTAGGACCAGCGCCCGCGTCCCAGACGGCAGCTCGCCGTCGACATCGGCGGCGGCTCTCTCCCAGTCGGCGGGAACCGCGTCGAAGGAGATCTGCCCGTCGACCCCCCGACCGTCGAACAGCGGCCACGCCCAGCCGACGACGAGCGCCGCCGCGACCACCGAGGCGGCAACCGCCAGCGCGAGTCGCCCACGCAGCCGCTCCCACAGCAGGCCGGCCGCGACACCCGCGAGGCAGGCGAGCGCCAGCGCCAGCAGCGGTCCCGCCTTGTAGGTCGTGCGCAGGAACTGGACGAGCTCGACGCGGTCGTAGGACCAGTGCAGCGCGCGACGCAGCGGCGCCCCGTCGGGAAAGCCGGTGAACATCACCAGCAGCCCGAGCAGCGCCAGCACGGCGAAGAACGGCCCGTAGCGCCAGCGCCGCGTCCAGGCGAAGCCGGCGAGCGCCAGGCCCGGGATCGCGAACGACGAGACGATCAGACCCGGCGCGCCGAGCAGCGTCGGCGCGCTGTCGAACGCCGGGCTGAGCTGGGTGCCGTACCCCACCCCGAGGTAGGTCACCCAGAAGCCCATCAGCCGCAGGCTCTCGCTCATACTGGTCGAGGTCCAGATCGCGCCGGCCGGCTCGGTGAACGGCAGGAAGTCGACGCCGTAGCCGACCTGGACGAGGATCGGCGCGATCCACCAGGCCGAGGCGAGCAGGGTCAGCGGCAGCGCGCGGGCCAGGAAGCGGCCCGCGTCGCGCCACGCAACGCCGCCGAGCAGCAGCTCGTAGACGATCAGCAGCGCCGGCCCGAGCAGCACCCAGCCGGCGACCGCGGCGTTGACGCCGCCGCCGAGCGACGTGACCAGCAGTGCCAGCGCCGCCGGCCACCACCAACCGCGCGGCGACCGCAACCCGCGCTGGACGCACAACAGCAGCCACGGCAGCAGCGCATAGGCGAGCAGCGTCACGCTCGTCCGGTTGGCGAACACGACCACATAGGGGTTGGCGACGATCAGCACCCCGGCGACGAGCTGGGGCACCCCGCGCGGGCGGTCGAGCAGCGCGTCGAGCAGCCGCACCACGCCCCACGCCGCAACCGCCAGCAGCGTCCCGAGCCAGAGCCGATGGACGACCCACGGCGCTAGCCCGACCAGGTCCCCGAGCGCGTAGAACGGCCCCATCGGCCACAAATAGCCGGCGTACTGGCCGGCCTGCACCTGCCCGAGCCCGCCCGACGGCGCCCACGCCGCGGCCGCGTCGGCGAGGAAGCGGACGGGATCGGTGTGGAGGTCGATCTTCGTGTCGGCCACCAGCTCGCCGGGCCGCTGCGCGAACGCCAGCGCATACGCCAGAGCGGCGAGCAGCAGAGGCAGGATCGGCCAGCGGCGGGGGGCCGGTCTATCGTTGCTCGTGATGCGGTCGACGCTCATCGCCCGCCTGGCCCTGGCCGCCGTGGCGATCGCGGTGGCCGTGTCGCTGATCGGAGTCGAGCGCGACCACGATCGCTGCCAGGACGCCGTCGGCCGCGCCTACCTGGCCAACCGCACCCCGGCCCCGGAGCTCCAAGGCCACATCGACGAGGTAGTGCGCGAGTGCGACGGAGCGGAGCCGCTGAACCGGATCGCGGTCGGCCTGCGGATCGACCGGCCGCGCGCTGCGACTGAGCTGGCCCGCGAGGCGGCGCGCCGCGAGCCGGACAGCTACGTCGCATGGGGAGTCCTCGCGGTCTCCGCCCCACCGGCCGAGGCAGCCGTCGCCGCACGACGGGCACGCGCCCTCAACCCGCTCTCCGCCGGCGCCAGTCCTTGAAGCGCAGGATCGGACGCTCGACCAGGTAGAAGCTGCCGGCGGCGCAGACCAGTGTCAGCGCGAGTGTCAGCACGGTCAGGACGATGAAGCCGCTGCCCGGCACCCACTCCATGACGTCCTGCCCGACCAGCCAGCTCATCAGCGTGTGGTGCCAGAGATAAATCCCGTAGGAGACGAGGCCGAGCCAGGCCAAGACCGGCAGCCGCAGCAACCGCCGCGGCCAGCCGCCCTGCTCGGCCCCCGCGACCGCCGGCAGCAGGACGAGGATCGCGACCAGCGCGGAGAGGACGTAGAGCCGGAACGACTCGCCCTCGGTGTAGATCGTCCCTGTCGGCAGCGGTGCCGAGACGGTCAGCGCCAGCGCCGCGAACCCCACGCCGGCGGCGAGCCAGACGAGCCCCGGGTGACGGCCGACGGCCTCCATCGGCGCCCACGGGCGCTCGCGCTGGGCCAGCACCACGCTGACCACCGCCAGTGCCATGCCCGGCGCGAACCAGCCGAACATCCCCGGCAGCCACGAGAAGACGACCGTCGGCCCGCTGGCGATCGCGAGCGTGCGGAAGACGAGCGACGCCAACGCGAGCAGCGCGAGCGCGCTCAGCTCGATCGTCACCACGGCACGCCGCGAGCGGCCGCGACAGAGCCCGCGCAGAGCGAGCGCGTAGAGCGGCAGCAGCAGGTAGAAGGTCGCCTCGACGGCGAGCGTCCACGCCTGCGGGATGCCGTTGACGAACGTCTTCAGCTCGTAGATCTGGCCGAAGCCGTAGTAGACCCACCAGTCGCCGGTGAAGACGCCGAGCAGGCCCGGGTAGATCGCGAGCACGGTCAGCGCGAGCCAGTAGGCGGGCACGATTCGCAGCGCCCGCCGGCGCAGGTAGTCGCGCGTGCGGATCCGCGGCGCGCCGGCGTGATGGGCGGCGAAGAACGGGCGGTAGAGCAGGAACCCCGAGATCGCGAAGAACAGCGCGACACCGATCTCCAACCGCCCGACCGCGCGCCCGTACCAGGCGCCGGTCGCCCCTGCCGAGTAGGCCGTGTGGTAGACGAGCACGCTCAGCGCGGCGATCGCGCGCAGGCCTGCACCCTCGGCAGCGTTCTCGATCGCCCGTCCGACCTCGTCGAGGTGCAGCAGGAAGTAGTCGCCGGGGCGATCG
>CBFGZN010000181.1:0-5467 GCA_965653255.1 uncultured Solirubrobacterales bacterium
GGTGCGGTCATGGGCCCGTACCTGGCCGACTTCAGGCGCGGCGGCGCCGAGTTCGGCGCGACGACGCTGAGCCGCTTCTACGCGCTCCACATGATGTTGATCCCGGGCCTGATCGGTGCGTTGATCGGTGCCCACCTCTACCTCGTCGCGAAGCTCGGCACGAGCGCCCCGCCGTGGCTGAAGGCCGAGAAGAAGTCGCTCCAGCGCGAGGAGATCTGAGGTGAACGCGCGCGAGAAGGAGCAGTACCTCCGCGAGTACTCGATCCTCAAGAGCCAGGGCAAGCCGTTCTTCCCCTACGCCGTCGCCAAGGACGGGGCGATGGCGATGGTCACGCTCGCCGTGATCATCCTGATGGCGGTCCTGTTCGGTGCCGAGCTCGGCCCGAAGGCCGACCCGACGACCACCACCTACTCGCCGCGACCCGAGTGGTACTTCTTCTTCCTCTTCGAGCTGCTGCGCGTCGTCAAGCCGCCGGCGCTGGTGTTCGTCGCGACGATCGGCATTCCGACGATCGCGCTGATGCTGCTCCTGCTGCTGCCGTTCTACGACCGCAACCCGGAGCGCCACCCGATGAAGCGGCCGATCGCGATGATCGGTGCCGTCGCGACCGTCGCCGCGATGACCTACCTGACGGTGCTCGGTG
Source organism: uncultured Solirubrobacterales bacterium (assembly GCA_965653255.1). Taxonomy (GTDB): domain Bacteria; phylum Actinomycetota; class Thermoleophilia; order Solirubrobacterales; family Thermoleophilaceae; genus JAAYBF01. The sequence continues at coordinate 645 of CBFGZN010000181.1, forward strand.
CGCTCGCCGGTCCGCCGAGCGAGGTCGACATCGAGGTCGCGCCGCAGTACCAGCGCGGCGCCGACGTGCTCGCGGCATCGGGCTGTCTCGGCTGCCACAAGATCGGCGAGAACGGCAACACGCTCGGCCCGAACCTGACCGAGATCGGTGACCGTCTCGGCCGCGACGCGATCGCCCGTACGCTCGTCAACCCGACCGCGCCGATGCCGTCGTACGAGAGCCTGCGCGAGGAGCACCCGGAGCAGTTCGACGAGCTCGTCAACTTCGTGGCTTCGCTGCGCGCCGAGAACGAGGACTCCGAGCCCTCCGGCGGCGGCGAGTCCGAGTCCAAGTAGGCGGCGCCGCCCGATGAGCGCCGCGCCTGCCAGCGGAACGCTCCCCGAGACCCAGGTCGAGGCGATGTTCGATCGCATCGCGCGGGTCTACGACCGGATGAACGCGGTCATGACCGCGGGCATGGACCGCCGCTGGCGTGAGCGTGCGGCGGACATCGCCAACGTAGGCGCCGGCGACCGTGTCCTCGACGTGGCGACCGGCACCGGCGATCTCGCGATCGAGCTGCGCGGTCGTGTCGGCGACAGCGGCGAGGTCATCGGCCTTGACTTCTCAGAGGGCATGCTCGAGCTGGCGCGCGAGAAGGCGCCCGGGATCCGCTTCGAGCAGGGCAGCGCGCTCGAGCTGCCCTACGCCGACGGCGAGTTCGCCGCCGCGACAGTCGGCTTCGGCGCCCGCAACTTCTCCGACCTCGGCCGCGGCCTCGCCGAGATGCGGCGCGTAGTCCGCCCCGGCGGCCGCGTCGTCGTGCTCGAGATCACCACGCCGCAGAAGCCCCCGCTGTCGTGGTTCTTCCGCTTCTGGTTCGACACCGCCGTCCCGGCGCTTGGCCGTTTCGCGGGCGACTCCGACGCCTACACCTACCTGCCCAGCTCGGTCCGCCGCTTCCCCGGCCCGAACGAGCTCGCCGCCGAGCTGGCCGACGCCGGCCTGACCGACGTCGGCTGGACCCTCACCGCCGGCGGCATCATCGCCATTCACTCCGGGTCAGTACCGGAGGCGTAGTGAACACCGCCGAGCAGCTCGTGCCCGTGCTCGCGGCTGGAGGGCCCGGCCTGGCGAGCGGTCTGCGGTCCACCGAGGCGCGACTCGCCGAGGTGGCGGCTGGGCACGGCGAGGTGCTCGCTGGCCACGCTGGCGGAACCCTCGCCGCGGGCGGCAAGCGGCTGCGGCCGCTGCTCGTGTTCCTCTGCGCCGGCCGCACCGAGCCGGACGAGCGCGTGGTTGCGGCAGCGGCCTCCGTCGAGCTGCTCCACATGGCCACGCTCGTCCACGACGACGTTCTCGACCGTGCTCCTCTGCGCCGCGGCTATCCGACGGTCTTCGCGACGGCGGGTCGCGACGCGGCGGTGGCGACCGGCGACCTGCTCTTCTCGCGTGCCTTCGCGGAGCTTGCCGCGACTGGCAGTGCCGCTGCCGTCCAGGCGCTCTCCAAGGCCTCGACCGAGCTGGCGCGCGGGGAGCTGATGCAGCGCGACGACGCTTGGTCGCTCGACGTGACCGCCGCGCGCTACCGCGAGCGCTGCGGGCTCAAGACGGGCAGTCTGTTCGCCGCGTCGTGTCGACTTGGGGCCGAGCTCGGCGGTCGCGCCGCTGGCGCCGAAGCGCTCGCCGCGTTCGGCGATCGCATCGGCGTCGCATTCCAGATCCTCGACGACGTCCTCGACGTCTCCGGCCCGGTCGAGGACACAGGCAAGCACCGCGGCACCGATCTGCTCGACGGGACGGTCACCCTGCCGCTGATCGTCGCCCGCGAACGCGATATCGAGCTACGGGCGCTCGATCTGCGTGCCGCCGCGACGACCCCGCGTGAGGCGGAGGCGCTCTGCGACCGGATCGCTGCCACCGGTGCGCTCGAGGAGTCCCGCGCCGAGGCGCTGGAGATCGTCGCCTCAGCGAAGCGCGACCTCGCTGCGATCGACCTCGAGCCGCGGCAGCGCGAGGCACTCGACCTCGTCGCCGACGGCGTCGTGGCTCGTTACTCCTAGAAGTCTTCGGGCAGGATCGCTCCGGCGCGCAACGCGCCGGCAAAGCGCTCCATTTCCGCGACGAGGTTGTCGCGCATCAGCCGCCGGTACGCGGTCGAGAGCTCGTCGGAGCCCTCGTTGAGCCGTTCGTCGTAGTCGTCGACGACGCGCTGGGAGTAAGTGCCCTCGTGGCGATGCTCGCAGTCCGGGCAGCGCAGACCGACGTGCCAAGAGCCACCCTCGGTCTCCTCCCACCACTCCGGCTGGACCAACGACGACGCGCAACGGGCGCAGACATGCAGGCCGGCCTCTTGCCCGATCGAGGCCACCGCCGTCTGATCATGTCGATCGTATGGCTCCATCACCGCCCGTATCGGTAACGCATACCCGATCCTTTACCCACCGTCGGACAGGTATGCGCTGTAGGCTGCCCGGGCCGTGGTCCTCAGCGACAAGACGATCCGCAGCGAGATCGAGGCCGACCGCATCGAGATCGAGCCCTACGACGCGAGCTTGATCCAGCCGTCGAGCATCGATGTGCGCGTCGACCGCCGCTTCCGCGTCTTCCACAACGCGCGCTACCCCTATATCGACGTCCGCCAGCCGATGGAGGAGCTGACCGAGCTGGTCGAGGTCCGCGGCGACGATGCATTCATCGACTGTCATGTGGAACAGCGTCGCCGCCATATTGGTGGTGAGCAGCAGAGAGGTCAGCGGCGACGAGCCGTTCATCCTTCACCCGGGCGAGTTCGTACTGGGCCAGACGCTCGAGCGCGTAACGCTGCCCGACGACCTGGTCGCGCGGCTCGAGGGCAAGAGCTCGCTCGGCCGGCTCGGACTGCTGATCCACTCGACCGCCGGCTTCGTCGACCCGGGCTTCTCCGGCAACCTGACGCTCGAGCTCTCGAACGTCGCCAACCTGCCGATCACGATCTACGAGGGCATGCCGATCGGCCAGCTCTCGTTCATGCGCATGGACGGCGCGGTCGAGGTGCCCTACGGCGCCAAGGACAAGGGCAGCAAGTACCAAGGCCAGGGCGAGCCGACGCCAAGCCGGTTCTACAAGAACTTCGACCCGGCGCGCTGATCCGCTCCCACAAGCGCCCCGCACACTCCTGCAGCCTCTACCATCAGAGGCGCCCCGATTCCGCCAGGAGCGACCATGCCTAACATCGGCCCGCTAGAGATCATCATCGTCCTCGTCGTAGTGCTGCTCATCTTCGGCCCGAAGCGCCTGCCGCAGCTCGGCCGCTCGCTGGGCGGCGGGATGCGCGAGTTCAAGGATTCGGTCACCGGCAAGAGCAAGGACCACGACGAGCTCGACGCCGCGGACGCGAAGCCCGAGCCCGTGCGCACCGAGTCCTCCGAGCCGGCCCGCCACAGCTCCTAACCGCCTGCGCGAGACCTAGGAGAGGCGGATCCGATGCCGCGGGTGAAGCCTGTCTCCCACGAGGAGCAGCTGACGCTCGTCGACCATCTCGACGAGCTGCGCTCGCGGCTGATCGTCGCGATCGGCGCGTTCGTCTTCGCTTTCGCGATCTGCGGCTGGCAGAACCACCGAATCCTCGAGATTGTCAACAAGCCGCTGCCGGACAAGTACGACCAGCCGCTGACCTTCGGCGTCACCGAGCCGTTCACGACGACCTTCACCAACGCGGCTTACGCGGCGATCCTGCTCGCGCTGCCGGTGATCCTCTACCAGCTCTACGCGTTCGTGCTGCCGGCGTTCAGCCCGACCGAGAAGCGGGTCGCGAAGCCGCTGATGCTGATGTCGCCGTTCCTCTTCATCGCCGGCGTCCTGTTCTGCTACTTCGTCGTGCTGCCGCCGGCGACGGACTTCCTGCTCAGCTTCAACGCCAGCGAGTTCAACACCCAGGTGCGGGCGCGCGACTACTACAGCTTCTCGACGATGACGATGCTGGCGATGGGCCTCGGCTTCCAGGTCCCGATCGCGATCGTCGCGCTGGTGCGCGTCAACATCGTCACGGTCGAGCAGCTGCGCCACAACCGCCGCTACGCGATCCTCGCGATCGCCGTGCTCGCGGCGCTGCTGCCGACGATCGATCCGATCACGATGCTGCTCGAGATGGTGCCCCTGCTGATCCTCTACGAGCTGAGCATCGTGCTCGCCGCTTGGATGAGTCGCGGAGACGCCGAGGCGGCAGAAGTCGCCGCGACCGAGAGTTCCTAGCTAGTCTCCGCTCCGACATGCTGTTCGATCTTCAGGGGAAGCGCCGCCGTGTGGTGCAGGCCGTCTATCTGATGCTCGCCGTCCTAATGGGTGGCGGGCTGGTGCTGTTCGGCATCGGCGGCGACGTCTCGGGTGGCCTGTTCGATGCCTTCTCCGGCAACAACGGCGGCAGCGGCAACGATATCGTCGAGGAGCGCGTCGACAAGAACGAGGAGCGCGCGCAGGCGAACCCGCAGGCGACGAATCCGCACAAGGAGCTCGTGCGCGACTACTACTCGCTGGCGATCGCCCAGGCGAACGACCAGGGCGTCTTCCCTGCCGATGCGCAGGACGAGCTGCGCAAGGCGGGTGAGAACTGGACTGCCTACCTGAAAGTCGAAAAGGGCGAGCCCGACGCCTCGCTGGCGCGCGTTGCGTTGCAGGTCTACGACACCGCGGCGCTCAACCAGCCACAGCAGGCCGTCAAGGTTGCGCGGATCATCGCGGCCGACGGCAACGACGCCGCGTCCTACCTGCAGCTCGCGCAGTATGCGCTGCTGGCGGGCGACAAGCGGGTCGAGAAGCTGGCGACCGCGCAGGCGGTGGCGCTGGCGCCGAAGAGTCAGCGCAAA
>CBFGZN010000182.1:0-5465 GCA_965653255.1 uncultured Solirubrobacterales bacterium
AACCCCACTCAGGCCGATATCGACCGCTCCGGTGGCGGCAACGCGTGTGACCCGGACGCCAACGGTGACGGCGTCCGCGACGGGACCGCGCGCCGCGACACCATCAACGGCACGCTGCGCGCCGACCGCTTCTGCGGTCTCGGTGGCAACGACACTCTCAATGGTCTGCAGGGCAACGACACGATCTTCGGCGACCAGTGTGGGGCGAAGTCAGGCGTCCTGATCACGAGCGCCTCGCCGCTCGCGGCCGCTCGGTCGGACGGCAACGACCGGATCACCGGCTCGGAGGGCAACGACAAGCTCTACGGGTCGGGAGGCAACGACGTACTCGACGGAAGCTCGGGCAAGGACCGGTTGTATGGCGGTCGAGGCCGGGACGTGCTCGACGGCGGGTCAGGCGTGAACTTGTACTCGGGCGGTGCCGGGAACGACCGCATCGACTCTGCCAACGGCCGGCGAGAGAAGGTTGCCTGCGGTGGCGGCCGCAAGGATCGGGTGCGTGCCGACCGCACCGACGAGCTCTCGCGTTGCGAGCTCGTGAAGCGGTCTTGACCTTGGCCCTAGCCGGCACGAAGCCGGCGGTCGTCGCTGGCCTTCGCCGCACGCGATATGGCGACGCCATCGGCCCACCGGATAAGTCGCCGCACATGCTCCGGGGTTAGTCCGACACGGGAGTCGACGGGCACCAGCAGCGTCGGTGCAGAGCGGTGGGCCGCCCAGCGCTCATGGCGAGCGACGAAGTTGTCGTCCAGCCAAGCGGCCGGACGGTTGCCCGCATAGTCCTTGACCGGCTGGATCTTCCACTTCGACGAGCCGAAGCGCGCCTTCTTTCCGAAGGTGAGCACGGGCAGCTGATCCGAAAGTCCGAGCGGATCCGACAGACCTGTGTTCGCGTGATGCCCCCAGCCGGTAGCCCAGACGATGTCGAAGCGGGTTGCAAGCTCGCGCACGAGCGTCCCGACCCGATCGGGCACATAGCTGAGACCTAGGGCCGACGTACATATTCGACCAGGTGGGACACCGTCCGAGAGCGGGTCGAGAACGATCACCCCGTCGACGTCGAGGAAGAGCAGCGGCCGCTCTCCAGGAGAGCCGTGCGGTGCCGCGTCGGCGACGTCGGTCCGCCGCCGCAAGGCGATCGCGATGGCGGCCAGAGGGCCGAGCACGGCGAGCAGCGCCAAGAGGAAGAACAGCAGCGTCTCGGCCGGGCTCTCCTCGCCGTCGCCGAGGTCGAGGAGGGGGGATGCCCCGCCGCTGTCGGCATCGGCCAGCACATCGCCCGCTGGCGCAAGGCTGTCCACTCCGCCACCTCCGCCGCTACCGCCGGGAAGGATGCCCGCCGATCCGTCAGGGCCTTGCGCCGGGCCGCCCAGCACTGCCGCGGCCGAGCCGGCCACGCAGAGGCCGCGCTCGCCAGCGTCGATCAGGCGCCGCAGCGACGAGCGCTCGAGCTTCATGACGGCGCGGGGCGACGCGCCGATCTGGCGGCCGATCGTCCGCCGGGATTCCGGATCGCCGCCCAGCAGGCCGGCACGGAGCTCCAGCACGCGGCGACCGCGATACGGCAATGCCCTGAGGCAGCCGCGGTAACGCCGGATCGTCGCGCGCATCTGACGCAGGCGCCGCTCGCGCAACGGCGTATCGAAGGCCCGCCGGACCAGCTCGCGGCGTTGGGCGGGGGGCAGCTTTGCCAACTCGGAGCGGCTCGGGAGGCTCGCCGCGGTCAGACCCGCCCGACCGAGCGCATACGCGGTCACACTCGACCCGCCGGACGACAGCAGGGCAGGGGCTGCGCCGGATCGAGACACCGCCGTGGGGTCGACGGAGCCGAGTGTCCGTAGCGACTCTCCAGCCGGACTGCTGGTGTCCCGGTCAACCGCTCCGGCGAGATCGCGCACGCTGCCGCCGCCTTCGATACGTGGCAGCGCCGGCTCGTTGGGCGACGATGGCGGGGGGACCGGTGCGGTCGGCGCGGCTGGGACCTGCGGGTTCGTGGGGAGCGCTGGTGTTTGCGGGAGCGCCGGGACCTGGGGAAGCGCCGGAGCCGAGGGAAGCGCCGGAGCCGAAGGAAGCGCCGGGACCTGGGGAAGCGCCGGGGCCGAGGGGAGCGCTAGCGCCGATGAAAGCGCTCGCTCCGACAGCGAGGGCAGGGGCGCCGCACGGCTGTTGCCCGCGGTGCTCATCGTCGTGAGCACCGCCAGCATCGCGACGGCCGCTGCTAGACACCGGACCCGCGCCGGCAAGCTGGCGTTGTGGGTCTTCACGCTGGCTCCGTGTCGGGTTGCACAACTTCGGAAGGACCTGGCTACCCGAACCCTTGTGGAGGTACCCCCAAATTCGACGTTATGTGGTTTTTCCGCAGTCCTCTCACCCCATGCGGATGACGGGCTGGCTTGCATGCAAGGCCGCCGCGCGACAGCATGGGGATACAAGGGGCCCCTCTGGGACTCGCACAACGAAAGGAAGCACTAGTGCCAATCGCTGAGTACACCTTCGGGCAGGGGCTGCTGACTGTCCTGTCGATCTTCTTCTTCGTGATCTGGATCTGGATCCTGATCGTGATCCTGAGTGACCTGTTCCGCGACCACGAGCTGTCGGGGTGGTGGAAGGCGGTCTGGGTCCTGTTCCTCGTCTTCATCCCGTTCCTGACGGCGCTGATCTACCTGATCGCCCGCGGTAGCGGTATGCGCGACCGGACGATCAAGGCGCAGGCCGACGCCAAGAAGGAGTTCGACTCCTACGTCCGCCAGACCGCCGGCGCCTCGACCGCCGACGAGCTGTCGAAGCTCGCCGACCTGAAGAACGCGGGCACGATCACCGAGGAGGAGTTCCAGGCCCAGAAGGCCAAGCTGCTCGGCTAGCTAGCCGTTGCGGTGGTGACCTCGTCCCACCGCTCGTAAGCAAGCTCGACCGCCCGCTTTGCCTCGGCATGGCGGGTGGTCGACTGCTCCGACAGCTCCGGCGTCGACCAGGCTGAGGGGTCGGCGAGCTCCTCCTCGAGCTCCTTCAGCGCCGTCTCGCTGCGCTCGATCTCGCGTTCGATCGCGCCGATCTTGCGCCGCATGTTCTTCGAGAGGCCCTTGCCGTTGCCGTTCGTCGTCGGCTTGGGCGCGGCGGGCGTGTCGGCCGCCTTGCGCTTGTCGGAGGCCGCGCGCTTCCCGGCCGCCTTCGCCTCCGACTCGGCGCTGCGCCGCTCCTCCTTGATCCGCGCGTAGTCGGCCCAGCCGCCGTCGTAGCTGCGCAGCTTGCCTTCCTCGATCGCGATCGTCCGCGACCCGACGGCGTCGAGCAGCGCGCGGTCGTGGGAGACCAGCAGGACCGTGCCGTCGAAGCCGCCGAGCGCATCCTCGAGCGCCTCGCGGCTCTCGACGTCGAGGTGGTTGGTCGGCTCGTCAAGGATCAGCAGATTGGCGCCCGAATGGACGAGGATCGCCAGCGACAGCCGCTGGCGCTCGCCGCCCGACAAGCCGGAGAGCGGCTTCAGCGCATCGTCGCCGGAGAACAGGAAGCGGCCGAGTAGGGCGCGTGCCTTGCCCGGGGTCAGCTGCGTCTCGCGCTGGGCGGCGTCGAGCACCGTCCCTTGCTCGCCGAGCCAGTCGGCGTGCTGGGCGAGGTAGCTCATCTCGACGTTGTGGCCGGTGCGCAGCTTGCCGGCCGGCAGCTCGCGCCGCTCCGCGAGCGTTTCGATCAACGTCGTCTTGCCGGAGCCGTTGGCGCCGACCAGCGCGACGTGCTCGCCGCGCTCGAGCCACAGCTCGGCTGGATCGATCAGGACGCGGCGCTCGCCGTCGTCGACGCCCTCGTGGGCGGGCACGTCGATCCGCCCGCCGTCGAGCTCGAACACCACGCGCCCTGAGCGCTCGGCGCCGGCGAACTTGAACGCCAGCCCGGCGCTGTCGCGCGGATCGCGCTCGACCCGCTCCATCTTCTCCAGCTTCTTGACGCGCGACTGGGCCTGGCGCGCCTTCGTCGCCTTGGCGCGGAAGCGCTCGACGAACCGCTCCATCCGCGCGATCTCGGCCTGCTGCTTGTCGATCGCGCGTCCGAGCGCCAGCTCACGGGCCGCCTTCTCGCTGCGCCAGGCATGCCAAGGCCCCGAGAAGAAGCGCGCCTTGCCGGCCTCCAGCTCGAGCACCGAGGTCCCGACCGCCTCGAGGAACCAGCGGTCGTGGGCGACCAGGACGACCGCGGCGTCGAGCTCGTTGAGGTAGTTCTCGAGCCACTCGAGCGACTCAATGTCGAGGTGGTTGGTCGGCTCGTCGAGCATCAGCAGGTCGGGCGCGCCCGCCAGCGCGCGGGCGAGCGAGGCACGTGTCAGCTCGCCGCCGGAGAAGGTGTCGAGGCGGCGGTCGAGCTGGTCGTCGCGGAAGCCAAGGCCGCGCAGCGGCTCGAGCGCCCGCCGCCGCCAGTCCCAGCCGCCGGCGTGTTCGAAGCGGTCCTGCGCGCGCGAGTAGCGGTCGAGCAGCGACTCGTCGTCAGGCCGCTCGGCCATCTCGCCACCGAGCCGGGTCAGCTCGTCCTCGAGCGCCGCGATGTCGCCGCAGCCCGACACGACGTACTCGCGCACGGTCACGTCGCGCTCGCGCGGCGGGCGCTGGTCATGCAGCGTCACGCGCGCGCCCTTCTCGATCGACAGCTCGCCGCCGTCGATCGAGGCCTGCCCGGCGAGCATCCGCAGCAGCGTCGTCTTGCCGCTGCCGTTGCGGCCCGACAAAGTCATCCGATCACGCCGCTCGAGCTTGAACGACACACCGCGCAGCAGTGGCTCGCCCGCCATGTCCTTGTCCAGCGCTGATGCGATCGCTACGGCCATCGAACCGACGATGGTAAGCGACCTGCCGAGGCCCTAGTCCGCCAAGTGGCGGAGGGAGGCCGCCAACTGGCAGAAATACCTGGACATCCGGGCTAAATCGTTCAACTTTTGTCTCAAGCGGGTACAACCAAGAGCCGATTGGCACCTTGTGTCGTCGGAACTGATTCCAACCGATCAGATGGTGGGACCGAACTACGAGGAGAGGGCTAGGCGCGCCGATGCGTTGCGTCGCCACCGCGCGAGCCCGCGCGTCCGCACGATGGCATCGTCGAACCGGCTCGCCTACCTGCGCACCCAGCTGCGTGTCGTCGCCCGGCTGTCGGCGCGCGTTGCCGGTACCCAAGACAGCGACGAGATGGTCCAGCTCGTCGTCGACGAGCTGCACGAGACCTTCGCCTTCTACCTCGCCTCGATCCACCGACTCGACGACGACGGCGTCCTGCGCCTGATCGCCGGCGCCGGCCCACTCGCCGAGGTGATGACCGAGTTCCTGCTCGTCGAGCAGTCGCTGGACAGTGGCGTCAACGGGCGTGTTGCCCGGTCGGGCGCGACCGCGCTGGTCAACGACACGCGGCTCGATCCCGACTACGTCGAGCGCGACGGTGAGACCGACCCGCGCTCGGAGCTGGCCGTCCCGATCGTCGTCGACGAC
>CBFGZN010000183.1:0-5430 GCA_965653255.1 uncultured Solirubrobacterales bacterium
CGCCGGGGGAGTAGCCATCGACCTCGCCACGACCGGCGACGGCCTGCGGCTCATCGATCGCCGCCGGGCTGAGCAGCGCCAGCCAGATGCCGCCATCGGCGGCGAAGCCCTTCTGCGGGGCGAAGTAGTAGACGTCGGACTCGGCGACGTCGACCGGCAAGCCGCCGGCGCCCGAGGTCGCGTCGATCAGGACGAGCGCGTCGCCGGCGTCGGCGGGGCGCTTGACCGGCACCATCACGCCGGTCGAGGTCTCGTTGTGCGCCCAGCCGATCACGTCGGCGTCGGGGTCGGCCGTCGGCTCGGGCGCGTCGCCCGGCTCAGCGGAGACGACGATTGGGTCCTCGAGGAATGGTGCGCCGACGGTCGCCTTGGCGAACTTGCTCGAGAACTCGCCGTAAGTCAGCGCGAGCGCACGACGACGGACCAGCCCTGTCGTCGCGGCATCCCAGAAGGCGGTCGTACCGCCGTTGCCGAGCGCGACCTCGTATCCATCAGGCAGCGAGAAGAGATCGCTCAAGCCCGAGCGCACCCGACCGACGACATCCTTGACCGGCTTCTGGCGGTGCGAGGTGCCCATGACCTCGGCGCCGAAGTCGGCGAGGTTGCCGAGCTGCTCGGGGCGGACCTTCGACGGGCCGCAGCCAAAGCGACCGTCGGCGGGCTTGAGTGCGGCGGGGATCTCCACCGGCTCTAGAACTCGGTGTCGATCCAGGACATCTTCTCGCGCAGCTTCGCGCCCTCGGTCTCGATCTGCTTCGAGGCCTGCTCCTCGCGCATCCGCTTGAAGTTCTCCTGGCCGGCGTTGTTCTCGGCGATCCACTCGCGCGCGAACTCGCCGGACTGGATCTCGCCGAGGATCTGCTTCATCGCCGCGCGGGTGTCGTCGGTGATGACGCGCTTACCGCGGGTCAGGTCGCCGTACTCGGCGGTGTTGGAGATCGAGTAGCGCATCCCGCCGATGCCCTTCTCGTACATCAGGTCGACGATCAGCTTAAGCTCGTGGAGGCACTCGAAGTAGGCGAGGCGCGGGTCGTAGCCGGCATCGACGAGCGTCTCGTAGCCGGCCTGGACGAGCTCCGACACGCCGCCGCAGAGGACAGCCTGCTCGCCGAAGAGGTCGGTCTCGGTCTCCTCGCGAAAGCTGGTCTCGATCACGCCGCCACGCGTGCAGCCGATGCCCTTGGCGTAGGCGAGCGCGAGGTCGCGTGCGTTGCCGGTCGCGTCCTGGTGGATCGCCATGAGACCTGGCACGCCGGCACCCTCGGTGAACTGGCGCCGGACGAGATGGCCGGGACCCTTCGGGGCGACCAGCGCGATGTCGACACCGGGGCCGGGGTCGATCTGATCGAAGTGGATCGCGAAGCCATGCGCGAACAGCAGCAGGTTGCCGGGCGCGATGCCGTCCTTGATGTCGGCGTCCCAGATCTTCGCCTGCTGCTCGTCGGGGAGCAGGACCATCACGACGTCGCCGCGGCTGGCGGCGTCGGCGACGCTGGTGACCTCGAGGCCGTCGGCCTTCGCCTTCTCTACCGACGCCGAGCCCTCGCGCAGTCCTACGACCACGTTCACACCGGACTCGTGCAGATTCAGCGCGTGCGCGTGGCCCTGCGAGCCGTAGCCGAGGATTGCGACGGTCTTGCCGTCAAGCTGCGAGAGGTCTGCGTCGTTGTCGTAGATCACGGCGGAGGACTCTAGCCGAGGGAGTTCCTGAGCAGCTTTCCACCGGCGTTGCGCGGCAACGACGCGACTCGGACGACGCGCTTTGGCACCTGATAGCCGGCGAGACGCTCGCGACAGAAGGCGAGCAGGTCATAGTCGGAGACCGGACTGCGCTCGACTACGTAGGCGGTCACCGCCTCCCCCCAGTCGGGGTCAGGCGTTCCGGCGACACCAGCGTCGGCTAGCGCGGGGTGCGTCGCCAGTACCGCCTCGACGGCGGCCGGCGCGACCTTCTCCCCCCCGGTGACGATCAGCTCCTTGATCCGGCCCTCGACGTGGAGGCGACCGTGGCGATCGACGCTGCCGATGTCGCCCGTGTGCAGCCAGCCATCGTCGAAGATCGCACCTGGCGCGACCATCGGGCCGCGGACGAGGATCTCGCCGTCGGCCGCAATCTCGATGTCGGCGTCAGGTAGTGGTGTCGCTGCCGATTCCCACGGATCGGTTACTGCGACCTGAGACGCGGTCTCGGTCATGCCATAGGTGCAGCGGACGGGAAGTCCGGTTTCACGTGCCCATTCCACGAGATCGGGAGGGATCGGCCCACCGCCGAGCAGCAAGGCGCGCAGGCCGGGCGTCTCGGTCAGCCCAGCGTCGCGTAGGCGGCGAAGCTGAGTGGGAACGAGCGAGATCAGCGAGACCTCACCTGCGACAAGCGCCACGAGGACGGCCTCGACGTCGAAGCGGTCATGGAGGACGGCCGTAGTCGCATTACGTGCACAGCGCGTGAGGATGCTCAGGCCGGCGACGTGGAACAGCGGCAGCGGAGACAACCAACGATCATCAGGCCCGCTGCCGAAAACCGCCGCTGATCCGGTAGCGGCGGCATCGAGGTTCCCGGCGGTCAGCTCGACCGGCTTCGGCTCGCCCTCGGTTCCAGAGGTGAAAAGGACGGTGTGAACAGCTTCGGCGTCGAGCTCACGAATGGGCTCGACAACGGCCTCCATCCCGTCGAGCGGCGCCTCGACGACGACATCGGCGCCGACGGCCGCGGCCTGGCTGCGCTGCTGGTCCGCCGACAGGCGCGTGTTGAGCGGGACAAGCGCCGCGCCGATCCGTGGCGCAGCATGAAGCAAGGCGGCAAAGGTCGTCGATGGCGGCACCGTGGTTGCGACTCTCCCCCCCTCGCCGACCCCCAGCGCCGCGAGATGGCGAGCAGCGCTGTCGGCGGCCGCGTTGAGCTCGGCATAGGTCAAAGATCCGTCCGGCGCGTCCACCGCAACGTGGTCAGCTCGTTGGCGTGCGGCCGCCGTTACCCAGTCGTTCACCGGCCGTAGCGTACGCGGCCCTGCTGTTACACATCAATGTGTAGAACAGCTAATATGCATGTCGTGGCCCGGACGAACATCGAGATCGACGAAGCGCTGATGCGGCGGGTGATGGACCACTTTGGCTTCGCCAGCATGCGTGAAGCGGTCGATTTCGCGCTGCGGGAACTGGTAGCGCCCGACATCAAGGAGTTGCTCGAGCTACGCGGCATGGGCTGGGAGGGTGACCTCGACGTGCTACGCGGCAAGAAGCGGGACCAGCCGTGATCGTCGTCGATAGCTCGGCCTGGATCGAGATGTTCCGAGCGACTGAGAGCCCAGCTGACCTCACGCTGACGCGTCTGTTGAGCGAAGGTGCGGCACTCGCGGTTACGGGACTCGTGGTGGCGGAGGTGCTTGCGGGAGCACGCGATCAGGTCGAGCATCACCGCCTACGGCGGCATCTCGCCGCATGTCGAATGCTCCATCTAGATGGCCTGCTGGGATTTGAGTCGGCGGCCAAGCTCGTGCAGGAGTGTCGCGCCCGCGGTGTGACGCCGAGCGTCAGCGACTGCCTCATAGCCGCCCCCGCTCGAGACGCCCGAGCAGCGGTACTTCACGCGGACAAGGACTTCGACGCGATTGCTGGCGTAACCAGCCTGGCGATCTACCCGCTGGACGACGCCTGACCGTCTCGCTCTAACCTTCTCCGCCGATGGCGGCGACCGACGAGACCCGTACGAGCAGCGACTGGGCGACCGAGCAGGCGAAGCGGGCGATCGCTCCCGGCGCTGACTGGCAGGCCGCTGCCGAGTACGAGGACATTCGCTACGAGACGGCGGACGGGATCGCCAAGATCACGATTGACCGGCCAGAGGTGCGAAACGCGTTCCGGCCGCAGACGATCGTCGAGATCTCCGACGCGCTCGAGCGGGCGCGCGAGGACACGGCCGTCGGTGTGATCGCTCTGACCGGCGAGGGGCCGCTCGCGTTCTGCTCCGGAGGCGACCAGCGCGTGCGCGGCGACTCCGGCTACTTGACCGACCCGGGCGCCAAGGCCTCGGTCGGCCGCTTCCACGTCACCGACCTGCACGTCCAGATCCGGCGGTTGCCGAAGCCTGTGGTGGCGATGATCGCCGGATACGCGGTCGGCGGCGGCCACGTCCTGCACATCGTCTGCGACCTCTCGATCGCGGCCGACAACGCCCGCTTCGGCCAGACCGGCCCTAAGGTCGGCTCGTTCGACGGCGGTTTTGGCGCCAGCCTGCTCGCGGCCCAGGTCGGCCAGAAGAAGGCGAAGGAGATCTGGTTCCTCTGCCGCCAGTACGGCGCCCAGGAGGCGTTGGAGATGGGGCTGGTCAACACGGTCGTCCCACTCGAGCAGCTCGAGGTCGAGACGGTCCAGTGGTGTCGCGAGATGCTCGAGCTGTCGCCGTTCTCGCTGCGGCTGCTGAAGGCGAGCTTCAACGCGTCGGAGGACGGGATGACCGGAATCCAGCAGCTCGCCCACGACGCCAATCTCCTCTTCTACGGCAGCGAGGAGGCGGCCGAGGGCCGCGACGCCTACCGCGAGAAGCGGACGCCGGACTTCGGCAAGTTCCCGCGCCGGCCGTGAGCCCGGTCGCCGACGCACCCCACGCCGCGGGCGGCGCGCTGCGCTTGTGGGCGCTGGCCGCACGACCGCGCACGCTGCCGGCAGCAGTCGCTCCGGTGCTGGTCGGCACGGCGCTGGCGATCGACTACGACCAGTTCAAGCCGCTTGCCTTCCTCGCCGCCTTGATCGGGAGCATCTTCATCCAGATCGGGACGAACCTCTCGAACGACTACTCCGACGCGCGGCGCGGCGCCGACACCGAGGACCGGCTGGGGCCAGTGCGAGTGACGGCTGGCGGGCTGATGCCGCCGCGGCGGGTGCTGATCGGAACCTACGTCGCGTTCGGCATCGCGGTGCTGGCGGGGCTCTATCTGGCCGCGATCACCGGGCCGGAGCTGATCCTCGTCGGCGTGGCGTCGATCGCTGCCGGCGTGCTCTACACCGGCGGACCGAAGCCGTACGGCTACGAGGGCCTCGGCGAGCTGTTCGTCTTCCTCTTCTTCGGTGTCGTCGCGGTCGTCGGCAGCTACTACGTCCAGGCCGAGGAGCTGCCGTGGGAGGCGTTCGCGCTGTCGGTCCCGGCAAGCGGACACTGGCCGTCCGCCTGGGCCGCGAGCGAGCGCGCACGCTGTTCGACGCGATGATCGTCGTCTCGTACCTGACCGTGATCGCGATCCCCCTCGCCGGCGGCCTGTCGTGGTGGGTGGCGCTGCCGCTGCTCAGCCTCCCACTGGTGCCATCGCTGTGGAAGACGGTCGCCGAGCGGACCGACGGCCCGTCGCTGAACGGCGCGCTCGCCGACACCGGCCGGCTACTCGGCCTGTTTTCGCTGCTGCTCGCGGCGGGCATCCTGCTGTCGTGAAGCGATCG
>CBFGZN010000184.1:0-5428 GCA_965653255.1 uncultured Solirubrobacterales bacterium
ACGTCGCCCGCATCTCCAGGCCCGGCCGCGCTGCCGCGGACATCATCGCCGAGCGCCGACTGCAGCAGCGCCGCATCGACGGGCTGCGCCGCGATGCCGAAGAGGACGCCGAATCCGATCGCGGCGAGGTAGACGGCGCGTTCGGAAAACCGCTGCAGGCGCTCGGGCAGCTCGCGTTCGTCCAGCACGCCGCCATTCTCGCAGTGCGACCAGCCCACACCCGTCGTCCACTCGACGTTCTAGAGGCGGACGGGGATGCCGGCGTCGCGCATGCGCTGCTTGGCCTGACCGACCGTGTACTGGCCGTAGTGGAAGATCGAGGCGCAGAGGACGGCATCGGCGCGCCCCTGCTCGACGGCATCGACGAGGTGGTCGAGGTTGCCGGCGCCGCCGGAGGCGATCACCGGGACGTCGACGGCATCGGCGACGGCGCGCGTCAGCTCGAGCTCGTAGCCGTCCTCGGTGCCGTCGCGATCCATGCTGGTGAGCAGGATCTCCCCCGCTCCGCGCTCGACGCCCTCGCGTGCCCACTCGACCGCCTCGCGGCCGGTCTCCTTGCGACCGCCCTGGACGACGACCTCATAGCCCGATCCATCGGAGCGCTTGCGCGCGTCGATCGCCAGCACGACGCACTGGGCGCCGAAGACCTCGGCCAGCTCGCCGATCAGCTCGGGCCGCTGGACGGCTGCCGAATTGACCGAGACCTTGTCCGAACCGGCGTCGAGCACTGCCTGAGCGTCGGCTACCGAGCGAATGCCACCGCCGATCGTGAACGGGATGAAGACGTCGTCGGCGCAGCGTCGCGCGAGCTCGGCGACCGTGTCGCGCTTCTCGTGCGACGCCGTAATGTCGAGGAAGACGATCTCGTCGGCGCCCTCGTCCTGGTAGCGGACGGCGAGCTCGACCGGATCGCCGGCGTCGCGGATGTCGACGAAGTTGGTGCCCTTGACGACCCGTCCCTGGTCGACGTCGAGGCACGGGATGACGCGCTTGAGCAGCACGGCTAGGCGCGTGGAGCGGGCTTGGCCTCGAGCGCGGTGCGGCCGTCGCGGACGGTGAAGCGGTTCTCGTAGAGCGCCTTGCCGGATATCACGCCGGCAAGGTTGAGCAGCCGCAGATCGCGCAGCTGTTCGAGGTCCTCAATCGCGCCGATCCCTCCCGACCAGATGAAACGGCCGCGTACCGCGTCGGAGATCCGCCGCACCTCGTCGAGATCGACCCCCTCGAGCATCCCGTCCTTGTCAGCATTGGTGTAGACGAAGCGGCTCGCGCCCTGCTGCTGCAGCCGTGCGATCAGCTCTTCGGGCCGCACCTGGGTCGCCTCCGTCCAGCCGGAGACCGAGACGTAGCCGTCGCGCACGTCGACGGCGACGAGGATTCGCTGGCGCCAGGTCTCGAGCGCGGTCTGGAGAAACTCGGCGTCGCTGTAGGCGGCGGTGCCGATCACCACGCGCGCCGCCCCAGCCGCGAGCGCGCCACGGACCGACTGCAGCGAGCGCAGGCCGCCACCGAACTGGACCGGGACCTCGAGCTCGGCCGTGATCCGCTCGAGGTGATGGAGGTTGGCCGGCTCGCCGTCGCGCGCGCCGTCGAGATCGACGACATGCAGGTAGCGCGCACCCGCCTCGACGAACGACCGCGCCGCCTCGAGCGGATCGTCGGCATAGACCGTCTCATCGTCGAAGCGGCCCTGTCGCAGGCGGACGGCCTTGCCGTCGCGGATGTCGACCGCCGGCAGCAGGATCATGCTGCCACCGCCGTCGCCACCCGGCAGCGCGCCGCGAAGTTGCGCAGCAGCGCCAGACCGTCGGGGCCGGACTTCTCGGGGTGGAACTGCGTGCCGTAGACGTTGTCGAGCGCGACGACGCTGACGAACTCGGCGCCGTAGGTCGCGACGCCGACGACCTCGTCGCCGTCGATCGCGCGATTCGCGAACGAGTGCACGTGGTAGAAGGCAGCCGGGTCTGCCAGACCCGTCGCGATGTCGCTCTCGCGGCGCCAGGAGACCGGGTTCCAGCCCATGTGCGGGACCTTCAGCCCCGGCGCGTCGAGCGCCTCGATGCGGCCCGCGAGCAGCCCGATGCCCTCCGCCCCCCCGTGCTCGGTGCTCTCTTCGTAGAGCAGTTGCATGCCGAGGCAGATTCCGAGGATCGGCACGCCGGCGGCGCGGCGCTCGCACAGCAGCTCGTCGAGGCCGAGCTCGCGCACCGCCGCCATCGCGGCGGGAAAGGCACCGACGCCCGGCAGCACGACGCCGTCG
Source organism: uncultured Solirubrobacterales bacterium (assembly GCA_965653255.1). Taxonomy (GTDB): domain Bacteria; phylum Actinomycetota; class Thermoleophilia; order Solirubrobacterales; family Thermoleophilaceae; genus JAAYBF01. Next base: position 2,261 of record CBFGZN010000184.1, read on the forward strand.
GCGGCGCGCACCGCATCGTGGTCGCTCGTGATCGGCGCGGCCGCCCCGACGTGCTTGAACGCCTTCTCGGCCGAGCGCAGGTTGCCCATGCCGTAGTCGAGGATCGCGATCGTCGGCTCGCCGCTCACAACAGCCCCTTGGTCGACGGGATCCCCGTCTCGTCCGGGTCGATCGAGACCGCCTCGCGCAGTGCGCGCGCGAACGCCTTGAACGCCGCCTCGACCATGTGGTGGGTATTGCTGCCGCGCTCGATCGTGACGTGCAGCGTCAGCTTCGCGCTGTTGGAGACGGCGCGGAAGAACTCCTCGGCGAGGTCGGAGTCGAAGTCGGCGATCGCCTCAGCCGGCAGGTCGGCCTCGAAGGCGGTGAACGGACGACCCGAGACGTCGAGCGCGCAGCTGGCGCGCGCCTCGTCCATCGGCACGACGGCGTGACCGTAGCGGCGAATCCCGCTGCGATCGCCGAGCGCCTCGTCGAGCGCGCGACCGAGCGCCAGGCCGGTGTCCTCGACGGTGTGGTGCGGCCCCGTCTCGAGATCGCCTTCGACCTTTATGTCGAGATCGAGCCGGCCGTGACGGGCGACCGCGTCGAGCAAGTGGTCGAAGAAGCCGACGCCGGTCGCCCGCGTGCCGGAGCCGTCGCCGTCGAGCATCAGCGAGAGCTCGATGTCGGTCTCCTTGGTGCGGCGTGAGATGTCTGCGCTACGGGTCAAGCGCGACGCTCCATCGACTCGGCATGAACGGGAAAGCCCTCGGCGCGGGCCAGCGGCGCGCCCTTCGCGGCCAGACGGGCGGCAGCGCCGGCTGGAAAGGATACGCGAGCCATCCGGCGCCGGAACGTCGCCGGCGAGACTGCGCTCTGGAACCGCGCCGCGCCACCGGTGGGCAGGATGTGGTTCGAGCCGGCCACGTAGTCGCCAAACGCCGTAGCAGCGTCCGGACCGACGAACACGCAGCCGGCGGCGCGCACCCGGTCGGCGAGCTCCTCGGCCAGCGGGCCGACGAGCTGCAGGCGCTCGGGGGCGATCGCGTCGGCGAGCGCCACCGCCTCCTCGACGGTCTCTGTCCGCACGAGTGCCAGCGGCGCGTCCTTCACCGACGGCCGGTCGGCGACCAGTCGCTGCACCGCAACGCCGATCAGCTCGAGCAGGTCGGCATCCTGGGAGATCGCGACGACGAGGCTGTCCGGACCGTGCTCGGCCTGGGCCAACAGGTCGAGCGCCAGCGACTCCGCGTCGGCGTCCCCATCGCTGACGACGACCAGCTCGCTCGGACCGGCGATCCCGTCGATCCCGACAACGCCGAACACCTGGCGCTTGGCCTCCTGGACCCACGGTCCGCCCGGCCCGGCGATCACGTCGACCGGCGCGACCGTCTCGGTTCCGTACGCGAGCGCGGCGATCGCCTGGGCGCCACCAGCGCGGTAGACCTCGTCGACGCCGCAGAGCGCGCAGGCGGCGAGGATCGCCGTGTCGATCTCGCCGTCGGGTGACGACGGACCGGCGCAGACGGCGATCTGCCCGACCCCGGCGGCGCGCGCCGTCGCGGCCGCCATCACGACCGAAGACGGGTACGACGCCCGTCCCGCCGGCGCGTAGACACCGGCGCGGCGGACCGCGAGCTCCTCGACGTCGACGATCTGGCCGTCTGGCAGCTCGGTTGCCTTGCGCCCGCGCAGCTGGGCCTTGGCAACGGCTGTCACGTTCGCGATCGTTGCCCGCAACCCGTCGGCGACGGCCGCGTCGAGCGACCCGACCGCGGCATCCAGTGCTTGTGAATCGACGCGTAGGCGCCCGGGCGTGACGATCGCGCCGTCGATCTCGGCCGTCAGCTCGCAGACGGCTTGATCGCCGCCGGCGCGCACCCTCGCCACGATCTCGCGCACACCATCCTCGACGCTGCGCGGATCCGGTGTCAACGCGCGGATCTCGGTGGCGGTCGCGCTCGGTCCGAAGTCGTGCTGCCTCACGACGTCGCCCCGCGCAGCGCCTGAACGACGGCGTCGATCTCGGCCGCCTTCAGCTTGTGCGCGACCGGGTTCGCGATCAGCCGGGCGGTGCAGGTGACTATCTCCTCCACCACCTCGAGCCCATTCTCGGCGAGCGTCTTGCCGGTGGCGGTCAGGTCGACGATGCCGTCGACCATCCCGGTCAGCGGCGCCAGCTCGACCGATCCCTTGACCGCGACGAGCTCGACCTGACGGCCGGTGCGTGCGAAGTGCTCGGCAGCAATTCGCGTGTACTTGGTCGCGATCCGCACCCGCCCGAGCCGCCGCAGCGATTCCTCCATCGCCGAGCCGTCGCCCGGCGCCGCGACGACCATCTCGCAGCGGCCGTAGCCGAGGTCGAGCAGCTCGTAGACCTCGCGCTCGGGCGCCTCCAGCAGCACGTCCTTGCCCGTGATCCCGATGTCGGCGGCGCCGTGCTCGACGTAGGTCGGCACGTCGCTCGGGCGCATCGTGACGATGCCCGCCTCTTCGAAGAGCAGCTTGCGGTCGTTGTCGCGTACCTCGGCGGTGTCGAGCCCGAGGCCGTCGAGCAGGTCGAGCGTGCCTTTCATCAGCGCGCCACGCGGAACGGCGATCGTCAGCCCCGTCGCACTCATCGCTGGCCCTCCTCCTCGGCCGCCTGGGCGATGTGCACGCGCTGGACGTCGAGCGCGATGCCGCAGGCCGGGCGCGGGGTGCCGAAGTTGCCGATCAGCTCGTCGTAGCGACCGCCGCCGCCGAGCGCGAAGCCGACTGCCGGGTCGTAGAGCTCGAAGACAGCCCCTGTGTAGTAGCCAAGATCGCGCACGAGCCCGAGGTCGAGAATCACCCGATCGGCGATCCCACGCGCCTCCAGCACCGCGTACAGCTCGCGCAGCCGTTCCAGCGCCTCACCGGCGGGACCGTCGCCGCGCTCCAGCACCTCCGGGCCGCCGCGGAGTTCGGGCAGCTCGACGAGCAGGTCGCGCGCGTCACGGGCCAGCCCGAGCGCATCGACGCGCAGCTCGAGACCGACCATGTCACGCCGCGTCAGGCAGGCGAGCAGCTCGTCGTGGCTCGCGGCCGGAACCTCGAGCGCTTCGAGCAGGGCGTGCGCGCGCTGAGCCTGCTCTTCGGGCTGCTCGCGATCCCCGCCGCCTGGTGGGCGGGCAAGGCGATCTGGCGCAGCGCGCGCGGGGCCTG
>CBFGZN010000185.1:0-5379 GCA_965653255.1 uncultured Solirubrobacterales bacterium
GATCTCGACGCACATGATTTCCACAACGACGCGACCAACGAGTGCTCAGGCACCGGGTACACGGCCGGCGGCGCGGCGCTCACCGGCAAGACCGCGACCGTCGTCGGCGCCTCGAACGAGACCCGCTACGACGCAGACGACGTCGTCTGGGCAGGCCTCGACCTCGCGACGGCCGCCCGCTACGCCGTGATCTACAAGGACCGCGGCGGCGCGAGCTCTGCCGACGAGCTGATCGGCTACGTCGACCTCGACACCGATCGCGACCCGGCCGGCGGCGATCTGACGATCACCTGGCCAGCGGACGGCGTCTTCAAGGGCACCTACGCCTAACGGCCGGCACCGCCGCCCGGCATGTCCTACTCATCGGAGGTCCTCGCCGACTCCCCGAGCGCGTACATGCGCCTGGGGGATGCGTCGGGCGGATGCGTAGACGCCGTCGGCGGCGCGGCCGGCACCTACACCAACGCCCCGACGCTCGGAGCGGCGGGCCTGATCGCCAGCGACCCGACGAACACGTCGGTCAACTTCGATGGCACCAATGACCATGTCTCTTTCGCCGATCGGGCCGCGTTCGACCGCGGCGACGTGTTCACGCTCGAGGCGTGGATCTACATGGACGCGATCGGCCGCTTCAACGGCATCATGGACAAGGGCTCTGGCGCCTACGTCTTCCGCGTCGGGACCGACAACCGGCTACTGCTGCGCCGCAACAGCGTCCAGGACATCGTCAAGTCGACGATCACACTGGCCGCGAACACGCTCTACCACGTCGTAGCGACCAAGAACGGCGCCACGGTCAAGCTCTACGTCAACGGCGTGGACGTGACCGGGACGGTCACGAACTCGACGATGGTCAACACGTCGATCGCCTTCAACATCGCGGCGGCCGACGCCGGCAGCACCGACTTCTTCGACGGACGGATCGACGAGGTCGCGGTCTACCCGACGGCGCTATCCGCCGCGCGCGTCCTGGCGCACTACCAGGCGGGTCTTGTGACGCCGATCGTCGTCACCCCGCCCGCCTCCGCAGTGGTGGCGATCACGGCCGGCGTTCCGACCATCGTCGTTGACACCGTCCTCTCCCCGACAGTCGCCACGGTCGCTGTCACTGGATCGTCGCCGACGATCGGGGCCACAGGCCCGGACGAGACGGTCACGCCTCCAGCGGCGGGCATCGCGAACGTCTCAGCATCCGCGCCGGGGGTGACGGTAACCGGCCCCGACATGACGATCTCGCCGCCGGCTGCGGCGGCCGTGGCGTTCGTCGCCACCGCGCCAGGGATCGCGGCGGATGTCACCGTGGCCGTTCCCGCCGCTGCCGTTGCGGCATTCGTCGCGTCACAGCCCACGATTGATGTGGCGCCAGTCGCGCCTCCCGTCGATGTCGTCACGAGTGCTGCGACGGGGATCGGGGCGAGCTCGGCGACGCTGAATGGATCGGTTGACGTTCATGGCGTGCCTGGCAAGTGGGCGTTTCAGTACGTCACCCAAGCGCAGTTCGCCCTCACCGGATGGGTGGGCGCGCACCTGGCACCCGTCGGTCCCGCCTTCGCAGATATCCATGAAGACGGCTCGACGCCGGTCTCGCAGCTCATAGGCGCCCTGACCCCCGACACGGTCTACCGCTACCGCCTAGTCGCGCGCCAGGAGTACGACCCGGGCGGCACGCTTGCGGTCGGCGACGAGGAGACATTCGAGACGTCGCTGCTGCCGCCGCGACTGGTCGACCCGCCGATCGCGATCTTCCCCGAGATCGTCAAGCCCGATGGGACCCGCTACCGGTGGGATCCGGCCGGCCCGGCGGACAGCGTGCCCGGCCAGCCGGCGTTCTCGACAAAGCGAATGGAGGGCTTCAGCGAGGCGACGGTCGTGCTGCCGCGGCGCATCGACGGCGAGTACGCCGACATCGAGCGCCACGACGACTTCAACCTGATCGACGCTACCGGCCGGGTGGTGTGGGAGGGACGTGTCGCGGACGCGCCGCGCGAGCTCGGCGCGGACGGTCACTCGATCCAGGTCGCCGCCGTCGGCTGGATGGCGCACGGTCGCGACAAGTCGTTCCGCGACGTGATCGTCGACCACGACATCTCGCGATGGACCGGGCCGTCGGTGCAGCGGCAGGCAAACCTCGCGGCGCTCAACTCGTGGTCGGTCGGCGGGCCAAGCGTCGAGTGGGACGAGGCGACCAAGCAGGCAGCGTTGCGGCTGCAGGCCCAAGGCCCTTGGACGGCTGTTGACAAGCCGCACATGCAGGGCTGGTACGACGCCGGCCCTGGCGTCGACCTCGGCGAGTTGTACTTCGCGTGGAAGAAATCGCCGAACATCGACCACACCAGTGCTAACTGGTCGTGGCAGACGGGGATCGTCATCGACGATACGGGAGTGACGGGCGACCTCTCGTCCGAGCTGCGCGCCGCCGGCCCTGGTTCCGGCTCCGTCGCGGCGACTGCGGCGGGGCGACGCTACGGCTATGCCCGCCTGAGCTACCCGGGCGGCGCCGGTGGTGGCGACAACGCCTTCTACAACCTCTTCTTCACTTGCCTAGCGGCGATCGGCCGGCACGGGCTGACCAAGCGCGGCGTTGCGGACTTGACGATCGCCAACGGCTACTACGCCTCAGACGTCCTGCGCTATCTGATCGAGCGCTACTGCCCGCGGCTCAACGCTGACGGCGTGCTCGACACGACCTATCCGATGCGTCAGATCGCTTGGCACGACCTGACCGATCCCTACGACGCTTTCCTCGACATCAACGCTCCGCACTTCTGGGAGCTCGCTTGCTGGGAGGACAAGACGGTCCACTTCGGCCCGGCCGACCTGACCGACTACGACTGGCAGGTCCGTGTCGACGATCCCGGCGTGACGATCAACCTGCCGGGCGACGAGGAGGAGGCCTCCGGCAACGGGATCATCGTCGAGTACGAAGACAGCCGAACCGGCACCCGGCAGATCCTCACCCCGGAGGACTATCCCGAGCTGCGCGACACGAACCCGGCCAACCCGGCCAACCGCCACGGCCTCGAGGTCTGGGGCGACCCGGTGCGGATCTCGATCCCGGTCACGCTCCCCGATGCGCTGCAGATTGGCCGGGCGATGCTCGCCGAGCGCAACCAGGCCAAGGCCGCCGGCACGATCAATATCGAGGGCGGCTACATCCGCGACCGTGCCGGCAACTGGCAGCCGACCGCCTACGTCAGGTCGAGCGACACGATCGCAGTCGTCAACCACCCAAACGCACGGCCGCGGCTCATCCACGAGACGCGCTGGAGCGAGCGCAAGCTGATCGTCGCTGTCGACTCGACCATCAAGCGGATCGACGCCTACATCAACCGCGTCGCTGGCATGACCGGCGCGCGCAATCTCGTAGCGCCCTAGCCAACCCGACGACCTCGGCCCAAGGAGGGCTGTCCGTGCATGGACATTGCATCGATTGCCCCTGCCGTGGCGGTGGCCGCCGGCTTCGGAACTTTGATCTTCGCCGCCTTGCGCCATCCCCGTGAGGAGGCGACGGCAGTAGTTGAGCAGCAGTCGCAGTTGATGACCGACATGAGGGGCCTCAACGACGAGCTGCAAGAGGCCCTAGACCGCTGCCGCCGCGAGCGCGAGTGGTGCCGCGGCGAGCGGCACCGGCTTGAAGCGAGATGCAAACAGCTCGAGCAGCGCCTTACTGACCTCGGAGAGGAGATCCCTCGTGACGCCTGATGACATCCGCGAAGCGAATGACCCGATGCGGCAGCTCCTAGACCGCGTGCTGCGCCGCCAGCGCGCGTCGTGGTTCGCGATGGGGGTGATGCTGATCTTGCTCGGCCTGGCGATCTACCTAGCCGTCGACGCCAGCTCCCGTGAATCCGGCGCCGCGCAGTCCACCGCCAACACGGCAGATCGCAAAGCCGGCCGCGCTGACCGCCGATCGAAAGACATCGTCGAGGTCCTACAAGGCGAGCGCGGCGAGCGCGGCCTCGCAGGCATCACCGGCGCGCCGGGGCTGCGAGGTGCGCGCGGAGCTCGCGGGCCTGCGGGCGAGCGCGGAGCACCAGGCGTAGCCGGCGAGGACGGCGTCGATGGCACTCCAGGCGCCAACGGCCGCGACGGTGCTGCCGGAAGCGACGGCGGGAAGGGCGACCGCGGCGCCGACGGCATCCGCGGCGACCAGGGACCTACCGGTCCAGCCGGCCCCGCCGGACCCCCCGGCCCGCAAGGTCCTGCCGGCTCACTGTCGGGCGCGACCGCGACCTGCACACCCACCGGCGACGGCACGACCTTCGCCTGCACCTTCGACTGACCGGCCCATACGGGCCGCCTGAACGGCGCCCCCTGCACGGGGCTTACCAACCCGACCTGAGGAGGTCGTCATGCAGTGGAAGTGGAAGCCGCCCGCATGGGCGGTCGTGGCCCTGTCGTTCCTCGCCGTGTTCGTCTCGGCGCTCACGATCAGCCTGGTCGACGACAACGGCGACGGCAAGCCGGACCGCGTCGACCTGATCGTCACGCCCGCGAACGTCCATGCCGGCGACGGCTTGCCGACGTCGACCGTGAAGGCGCCAGCGCCGCTGGTCGAGAAGGTCGCCGATCAGGTCGAGAGCGATCTGCGCGCGCTGCCCGACGAGATCCCCGACCAGCGCGCGACCGAGATCCGCGAGCACGTCCACCAGGCGGCCGACGACAACCGCGCCGAGACCGAGCCGCTGCCGACGGCCGGAGCCGTACAGGGCTTCGCCGGCTGCGTGACGAAGATCCTGCCGAACAACTGGTCGTCGCGAAACGGCGTTCGGCCGATCTGGAATCAGAAGCACTACACGGTGTCGATCAACCGGGCTGGCTGGTCGGACGTCTGGGCGATCTGGACGTACTTCGCTCAGTCCGGCACGAAGGCGTCGTCGAATTTCATCATCGACGCAGAGGGCCATTGCGCCTACGCCGTGCCGATCGAGGGGAAGGCTTGGACGTCCGCGGGCGCCAACCCGTTTGCGATCTCGACTGAGGGAATCGCCTACGGCAACGAGCGCGACTACCTCGAGCCGGCCGGCTGGGCGAAGATGCGCCTCGTCGATCGCCAGATCGAGGACCGCGCGGACATCCCGCTTCGGCGCGGGTCGGTCAACCCGTCGAGTCCTTGCACTCCCGGCCGTTCGGGGATCATCCAGCACGCCGACCACGGCCTGTGCGGCGGCGGCCACCACGACATCCGGCCGTTCTCGATCGACCGCGTCGTAGAGATGGTCAGCCAGCCGACGTCGCGCCTCACGAAGTACGAGCGCCGGATCACGCGTGAGCGCTGCCACGCGCGAGCGAAGGTGATCGCCGCGCCGAAGGCCAGCGCGGCTCGACGCGAGCTGGTCGTCGCGTCCCGCGTCGATCGACGCGTCGTGCGGTCACAGA
>CBFGZN010000186.1:0-5292 GCA_965653255.1 uncultured Solirubrobacterales bacterium
CAACGATTTCGTGCTCGGCCCGCTCGGCCGCGACGAGGTCAGCGCGCTGTTCCGCCAAGACAATCTGAGCGTGCCGATGCTGGCGCTCCAACGGCTGTCGCCCGACGAGCGGATCGTCGGCCTGGACGTCCGACCCGCGACCGGTGAGCTTTGGGCACTAACCAGCCTCGACTGGCTTGTCACGGTCGATATCGAGACAGGGCAGATACATCGGGTGGGTACACCGCTGTCGTCCGTGTCGACCGACCAGGACGCTGGATTCGACTTCGACCCGGTCGGAGGTTTGCTGAGGATCGTCACGACCGCCGACCAGATCATCGACGTCGATCCATCGACCTTCGCTGTTTCTCCCGAGGACGCGCTCGATCCGACCAGCGCGAACGTTGTCGCCACGGCCTATAGGGCTGACGGGACGCTGTTCGGGATTGACACGTTGGACGACGGCCTCATTCAGATAGCGGCCACTGGTGAGTTGGGGACGCCGGCCCCGTTGGGGGTGGACGTCGAGGGCGGCGGGTTCGACATCGTGGGGGCCTCGAACGCGGCCTTCGCGGCGCTGCACCCCCTGCTCGGTGGGTCGACGCTCTACACGGTAAATCTCGCGACCGGCCAGCTGAGCGGCGTCGGGGCGATCGCCGGCGAGCGGCTCGGGAGCTTCGCGATGCTCCCGGCTGGCGCGGCGCGGACCAGCACCGCCTCCACGGAGGCCAGCGAGGCGGGCGGTACGGCGACGGTGACCGTGGAGCGCTCGGGCGAGTCGCTCGCGCCGGCCACGGTCTCGTACAGGACGGTGGACCAGACCGCGGTCGCGGGCCAGGATTACGGCGCCGTTACGGGAACGCTCGACTTCGCCCAGGGCGAGCGCTCGAAGACGGTGAGCATCCCGCTGCTCCAGGACAGCCAGCTCGAGGCGCCCGAGTCGTTCGCGCTCGTCCTTGGGCCGACGTCAGGGGGCGTCGCGCTCGACACCCGCGAGCACGCGATTCGACTGCTCGACGACGAGCGCTCGTCGATCCGCATCACGGTCGGGCCAGACAGGATCCGGCCGACGGTCCTGCTCGCGCCCCAGCTCCCAGACCATCTGCGCGCGCTCGCCCGCGCGCGCCGCCTGAAGCTCGACGTCTCGTGCTCCGAGCGCTGCACGGTCAAGTTGTCGCTGAAGCTCGGCCGCACGCGGATTGGCGCTGGCCTCGCGAAACTCAACAGGGCTAGCGTCAAGCGGGCGACGGTGCGCTTGACGAAGGCCGGTGCCAAGGCGATCGCCAAGGCGGCCAAGGCACGCAAGCCCGGTCGGGTGGCGCTCAAGCTGACTGGCGTCGCGACCGATGCGGCCGGCAACTCCGCCCAGCGGACGGCGACGCTGCGGCTGGCGCGGCGCTGATCAGGGGCGGCTGTGGCGACTGGAAGTGAGCGGTCGAAGCGCGAGCGCAGTCGCGCGGCGGTGCGCGATGCCGTGGCCCACGCCAAGACGCCGGCAACCCCGGCGCGCGGCCAGGATCCGCTGTCCGGCGAGCTGCGGCGACGCGAGGTGCTGCCGTTGCTGGTGCTCCATCTGATCGCCGCCGGCCCCTCCTACGGGAATCAGCTGATGGAGCGGATCGCCGGCATGACCGAGGGCGTGCTGACCGTCAACCCGAACACGATGTACCCCCTGCTGCGCAAGCTCGAGGCGGCGGGGCTGATCGAGGGGGACTGGGAGCATCCCGAGCGACGCACCCGTCGCTTCTACTCGATCACCGCGGCCGGCGAGGAGGAGTACGCACGACTGCGCGAGGAGGTGCGGCCGTTCCTCGACTCGGTCGCCCGCTCGATCGATGACATCGTCGGCGAGGTTTATCCCTAGCCGCGGAAGCGGCTGCGCTACGGTTGGCCGGCCAGCCAGTAGACCGTCGACCAGGAGGAAGCCTTGCCCCGTAGCGAGCCCCGCCCACTCAACGGCAAGGTGATTGCCATAACCGGTGCCGCGCGCGGCATCGGACTCGCGACGGCCAAGGCGTGTGCCGCACGGGGAATGAAGGTCGCGATCGGCGACCTCGACCTCGCGGAGGCCCAGCGTGCGGCCGAGTCGGTGCCCGGCGCGATCGCGCTGGCGCTCGACGTGACCGACCGCCAGTCCTTCGACGCCTACATCGACGCCGCGGAGGCGCAGCTCGGGCCCGTTGACGTGCTCGTCAACAACGCCGGGATCATGCAGCTCGGCTCGTTCCTCGAGGAGGACGAGGCGACGGCGATCCGTCAGGTCGACATCAACGTCCATGGCGTACTGCACGGGATGAAGTCGGTGCTGCCGCGCTTCAAGACGCGCGGCACCGGCCACCTGATCAACATCGCCTCGATGGCCGGCAAGACGGGCGTTCCCGGCGGCGCCACCTACTCTGGCACGAAGTTCTTCGTCTACGGCGTCAGCGAGGCCCTGCGCGGTGAGCTGCGCGGCACGGCGATCGAGGTCTCGGTCGTGATGCCGGTCCCCGTTAATACCGAGCTGGCAGCGGGCCTGGAGCGCGGACGCGGCTCCACCTTCGTCGAGCCCGAGGACGTCGCTGCGGAGATCGTCGCGACGCTCGAGCACCCGCGCTTCGACGTTCCGGTCCCGCGTTCGATCGGCCGGCTCGTACACGTCACCGGCGTCCTGCCGCGCGGGGCGCGCGAGGCGCTCGGCCGCGCCTTCAAGGCCGACAAGATCCTTGCGGAGGCCGATCAGAACGCCCGTCGCGACTACGAGCTGCGCGCCGCGCACTCCGACCCGGGCCTCGAGGCCGGCGACGAGGCCAAGCAGCTCCCCGGTCACTAGCAGCGGAGGGCGCAGCCGGACCGGTCCTAGAGCTCCGCTCCTGAACTGGCGGGAGCGAGGTCCGGCGAGTACCGCAGCCTGAGATAGCCTCCCGCGCCGCAAACTTAATCGGAAGGGAAGAATGCACGTATTCAAAGCCGCCGTCGTAGGCGCGGGGACGATGGGCGGCCAGATCGCCCAGACGATCGCCGCCTCCGGCATCACCGTCGTCCTCAAGGACATCAAGCAGGAGCTCGTCGACGCCGGTCTCACCGAGGCCCGCAACGTCACCCAGGGCCAGATCGGCAAGCTGGTCAAGAAGGGCAAGCTGACCGAGGAGCAGTGCGAGGCGGCGGTCCAGGAGGTCCTTGACCGGATCATCGGAACCACTAGCTACGAGGGCTTCGGCGACGTCGACTTCGTCATCGAGGCGGTGCCGGAGATCATCGGCCTCAAGCAGCAGGTCTTCGCCGAGCTCGACGCGGTCACTCCCGGCCACGCGATCCTCGCCTCGAACACCTCGTCGCTGTCGATCTCGGAGATCGGCGAGCAGACGCTGCGTCCCGACAAGGTCGTCGGCTTCCATTACTTCTACCCGGCGTCGATCATGCCGCTGATCGAGATCGTGATCGGCGACGACACCTCGCCCGAGACGGTCGAGGTCGCGCTCAACTTCGCGCAGACGATCAAGAAGCAGCCGATCACCTGCGCCGAGGTTCCCGGCTTCGTCGTCAACCGCATCCTCAACTCGGCGGTCTGCGAGATCTGGCGCGCCCAGGAGGAGCAGGGGCTGTCGATCAAGAGCATCGACGAGGGCGTCGCCGCGGCCAACGTCGCGCCGATGGGCCCGTTCATGCTCGTCGACCTGCTCGGCCTCGACACCGTGCTGCACGTCGCCAAGCACCTGCGCGAGAGCTACGGCGACCGCTTCTTCGTCTCCGCGGAGATGGAGCGGCTGGTCAGCGAGGGCAAGCTCGGCGCCAAGACCGGCGGAGAGGGCTTCTACGCCAACGGTGAGCCGAACATCAAGGGCGATGGCGACGCCGACGCCGCCGAGCTCGCCGAGATCTGGGCGATGAAGGCGCTGCGCGAGTCGCTGCTGGTGCTCGAGGAGGGCGTCTGCACGGTCCGCGAGATCGACCTCGGCCTGATGGCCGGTGCCGGCCTCGACCCGCGCCGCGGCCTGCTGCCGCCGTTCTGGAAGGCCGACGTCGAGGGTCTCGACGTCGCGCTCGAGAAGATGGAGCAGCTCGAGGAGAAGTACGGCGAGGAGCGCTTCGGCGTGCCGACGATCCTGCGCCGCATGGTCGCCCAGGGCCGGCTCGGCATCGCCGCCGGCCAGGGCTTCTACGCTTGGGCGCGTCCCGACGAGGGCGAGCAGCGCGAGACGGTCAAGCTGGAGACGCGCGGCGACGTCGCGATCGCCTGGCTGGCCAACGCGCCGATGAACGCGATCTCGCCGCAGGTGATCGAGGATCTCGGCGCCGTCTGGGAGAAGGTGACCAGCGAGGGCAAGGTCGGCGCGATGATCGTCGCGTCGTCTATCCCGGTCGTCTACTCGGCGGGCGCCGACATCAAGGCGTTCACTCAGATGGACGAGGCCAAGGGTGCCGACCTGATCCACTCGGGTCACGCGTTGCTGCGCAACCTCGGCCAGAACCGCGTCTCGACGATCGCTGCGGTCAACTCGATCGCCTTCGGCGGTGGTTGCGAGCTGGCGATGGCCTGCGACGTGCGGATCGCCGCCGAGTCGGCGATCTTCGGCCAGCCGGAGATCAAGCTCGGGATCATCCCCGGCTTCGGCGGCACGCAGCGGCTGCCGCGACTGGTCGGCGAGAACAAGGCACTCGAGATGAACCTGACCGGCGACGCGATCACCGCCGGCGACGCGTTCGAGTACGGCCTCGTTAACCGCGTCGTGCCGGACCACGAGCTGTTCGACACGGCGCTGTCGTGGGCGCGCAAGCTCGCCGGCCAGGCGCCGGTCGCCGTCGAGCAGATCAAGGCGGTCTCGGCCGCCGGCGATCTCGACGAGGGCATCGAGGCCGAGAAGGCCGGCTTCGCCGCGGCGTTCAACTCCGAGGACGCCAAGGAGGGCATCAGCGCCTTCCTCGGCAAGCGTGCGCCCAAGTGGAGCGGACGCTAGACAGCAGAACCGACGAGCTCGCCAGCCTCCTCCGTGAGGCTGAGCGAGCGGTAGTGCTGACCGGAGCGGGGATCTCGGTGCCGTCCGGGATCCCCGACTTCCGCAGCCCCGGAACCGGGATGTGGGAGGGCGTCGACCCGATGGAGGTTGCGCACATCGACGCCTGGCGGCGCGATCCCGACCGCTTCTGGCGCTTCTACGGCGCCCGCTTCGCCTCGCTGGTCGACAAGCGCCCGAACCGCGGCCATGAGGTCGTAGCCGAGCTCGAGCGCAGCGGACGAATCCGCGGCACGATCACCCAGAACATCGACCGGCTGCACCGTTCGGCGGGCAGCGAGCGGCTGCTCGAGATCCACGGCTCGATCGAGTCGAGCGT
>CBFGZN010000187.1:0-5247 GCA_965653255.1 uncultured Solirubrobacterales bacterium
AGGGACGGCCGCTACGTGGCCTACGGCGACCGGAAAGGCCTCCACATCCGTGACGACACGACGGGCGCGACGCGCACCGTGCCCGGATCGGAGGCGCTGTTCTCAGGTCGCGCCGGTCCAGTCGTCCACGTCGGACAACAAGTCGTCCATGCGATCGATGGCGTGCATGACAAGCGCCTGAGCCGTCTCCGGTGTGTCGAGCGCCTTGACGAACCCTCGGATGCCCTGAGCGATCCGGGCGTGGGTGAAGGCGGCGCCGAAATCGTAGGCGAGGCACTCGATGCAGTAGCGGCCGATGAGCTGGCGCTCGCCGGCGGGGATGCCGCAGCCCTCGCATTTCGTGACCTCCTTCCCCTTCTCGTCGTCGTCGCGAAGCCGCTCGTCTCGCGCGAGGCGGCGGGCGAGCCACTCTTGGTAGTCGGGTCGCTCCTGTAGTGCCACGTGTCTCCCTTCGGGTAGAGACACCCGCGGTCCGTGCTCACGTGGCAGGCGATAACTTCCGTGCCGCGTCCGAGCTTCGGGTCGGGCGCCACGCCCCCGGCCGTTACCGCGGCGCGGGGGCACTACTTCTTTTTGGTTGTCGCGGCCGATGCTACGGCGCAAATCGCCTGCTGTGGGCCGCTCTCATGAGTTGTTACGTTCGTTACCGAGCGGCCCGGGTCAAGAGCTCGACTTCAGTAGCTGCACATGGGGCAGCGGCCGCCGAGGTCGGCGGCCTTGACGATGTAGTCGAGGACCAGCGGCGCTAGCTCCTGCTCGGACACGCGCGGCTCGATGATGTAGTGGCGGCCGCCGGTGAGCGAGGCGTCTGATCTCGAGCGCGTCGTCGATGACTTGGGCGTAGATGGCGCGGCTGTCGTCGAGGTAGCGGGTGACCTCGTAGCGGACGTCGTCTGACTGTGGGGCGGCGTTGGTGGTCCTTGGCTTGTCCTCCGTGTTGGTCGCTTGACGGGTAGGCGCAACACGGCCGCTTGAGGCGCAAGGGCGGAACGCGAAGCCCGTAGGGCGAGGGCGCGTCAGCGAGGCCGACCCCGGCAGGGGGCGCCCGTAGGGCGACACGAAGTGCCGGCCTTGTAGCCCGGCGCCGCGGCCGTAAAGTGCCGTCCGGCAAACGACCGGCGGCGGAGGTCTTGGTCGCGACCCCCGCCCCGATCGTCAGGTGCGGCTAGGGCGTTTGTCCGACGGCGATGGTCGATCGGATCTCGCGCAGGGGCTTCGGCTCGAAGTAGAGGTCGCGCTCGGGCGGCAGTCCCATCGCCCGCACTCTGGCGAACTCATCGAGCGACTGGTCGCCGAACTCGTCGCAGTCGGGGCCGAGCGCCGAGACGCAGAACCCGGTCATGACCGGCGTGTCTCCGTACTCGGTGATCGCGACGTAGTAGGTCCACCGCCCGGCTGGTACGAACAGCTTGACCTTGCAGACCAGCTCGTCGTCGGCGTCGGGCAGCTCGCGGTAGGTCGGCAGCTCGTCGGTGGTGAGGATGTAGTCGTAGGCCGGTCCCTGGAACTCGGGGATCAGGCTGTTGAGCCGCCAGCGGATCGTTGGCACACGCTCGCGCAGCCCGGGGCCTACGCCGCCGGGGAGCTGGGCCAGCTCGTCGCCGGTGATGAGTGTCGGATTGGACATGGGTTCTCCAATGGGTCGCGGCCCGCCGGTTGCGGGCCGATCCCCTTCCGCCTGCACGCGCAGCGTGCGACTCTGGAAGGGGTCGGGCCGTCAGCCGGCGGCGTCGGTGTTCTCGCGCGCGACGAGGACGTTCAGCGCCCATGAGGCGGCTTTGGCTTTCGCGGGTGGGTCGTCGCCGAGATAGCCGATGAGCGACTGTCCGACCTCTGGCGCCGTAAGCGCGTCGTCGGAGACCTGGCGCGCGAGAACGAGACCGTCGGCGCAGACGGCGACCATGTAGAAGGCGTCTTGTCGCTGGTCGTCCATGCGGGCGTCAGTCGTCTGGGAGTTCCACCTCGAAGCCGCAGACGCGAAGCTGGGCGGCGAGTGGCCACAGCCGGCGGTAGTTCGGCGGGCGGTTGGCGGACCTGGGCTCGTACCAGCGTCCGAGCTGCGGCGACCAGCGAAAGCCGTACTCCTTGAGGATCTCGCCCGCGCCGTCGCCTGCGGTCGTGCCGTCGAGCGTGGTGCCGGCGTCGCGGGTGTGGAGGATCGTCAGCAGTGGGGCCGTCGTCTTCGACCATGCGGCGGTTGACCCGTAGCCGTCGAGCTCGTGGGACTGGGCCGTCGCCGCGCCTCCGCGTTTGGATGCCATGTCGTCGGCGATCTCTCGGCGCTCCCGCGCAATGTCGGTCCCAGAGGTGCGCTCGCGGCCCAGCAGCCGCCGGATGGCGGCAGTCGCGTCGGCGGCGGTGCGCGGAATCGGGAAGGACTCGCCGCGCTCCATCGCGAGGTTGCGGAGCAACCGCTCCTGGGCCTTTGAGGGCTTGGTGTGTCGGGGGTTGGTCATGGCCCGCCATCAGCAGCGCCGCGCCAGCGGTCTGCTAGGCGTGAAGGCCAGGGCTGATTCCCGGCACCTGCCCCGCGGAGGCGCGCCCGCCCTGGGGAGGACTGGACGTGCGGCCCCCGCGTGGCAGTTGGAGCGGCTAGTCCTGGGGCGTGGCGTCGTCGGTCGTGACGGCCTTGATGTCCTCGGAGAGGAACTCGATCGCCTCGTGCATCGCGTAGTTGCTCCAGCGGACGCGCTTGTACTGCGGCAGCTCGCGCTCGTCGGCGAGGTGTGCGGCGACGAGGGCCTCGCCGAGCAGCTCCATGACCTCGTTGGCGGACTTCGCTCGCTCGATGGCGCCCTTGAGATAGTCGAGCGCGCCCTGTGAATCGGCGTGCTCGACGTCCTCGCGCGTCTCGTTGCGCGTCTTGAGCTTGCGCACCGTCACCTCCTGCAACTGCGGGAGGACGAGGCGCAGCCCGTCGGCGGGCATGTCCAGGTTGTCGTGGAGCAGGATCGCGGCGACGGCCTTGGCTCGGGCGAGCGCCCGCGAGGTGCGGACCTTGCCACCCCGGCGGCGGATCAGCTTGCCGCCGAGGGCGAGGTTCGCCGGTCGTGCTGCCTTGGCGTCCTCGCGAGCCTGGGCGCGGCGCTCGCGCTCGGCGTCGTTGCCGGCGCTGGAGGGCGACTCGGGACGAGTCTCCGTGGTCGCGTCCGCGCACTCGCGCTCAAAGCGGTCGACGATCCGCTCCGCGAGGTCGGCGAGGAACTCGCGGTCGGTGACGAACTGCCTGGTGTCGTCGCTCCACTGGCTCTTGGTGGTGTGCTCGAGCAGGCAGCCGGCTGCGCGGGCGGCGTCGACGTCGGCATCGTCGATGTCGAGCCACGGGTCGTCGCCGTTCTGGGGCGAGTCTCCGTAGGAGGGGTCGAGCGCCTTCTGCACTCGGACGATCAGGCGGTCGCGCTTCTCCCCCGCCTCGACGAACTCGCTGAGCGGCATCGAGTAGTCCAGCTCGATCATCGTCGGCGCCGGGTCGAAGGACTCCGATGCGGTGGAGACGAGGATGTCGCCGAAGCGGTCGAGCATGTCGCGGCCGTCGACCTCGTTGCGGACGACGTACTCGCACATGCACTCCGCGACTCGCGGCGAGACCTTGGCGATCTCTCGCAGGTCGCGCTCGGCGGCGATGGGCACTTGCCCGGCGGCCATGTGGCGCTGCACGCCTGCGGGCAGCTTGAGCAGGCGCAGCCGCTCGCCGACCCAGCCGGCGGACTTGCCGACACGGGCGCCGATCGCCTTCTGGGTGGTCAGGTTCTCGGCCTTGGCGAGGCGGGTCAGCGCCTCGGCCTCCTCGATGACGTCGAGGTCGCGCCGGATCAGGTTCTCTGCGATCGCGGCGGCGAGCGCGTCATCTCCGGGCCGGATCAGGACCGGCACGCGCGTCAGGCCGGCGCCCTTTGCGGCGAGCAGCCGTCGCTCGCCGGCGACAACGATGTAGCCGCCGTCGCCGTCCTCGCGGACGGTCAGTGCGGTGACGACGCCCTGCTTGCGGATGCTGGCCTCCAGCTCGGCGAGGGCGGCCTCGTCGAAGTTCGAGCGCGGGTTGTGCCCGTCCTCGACGGTGATCTTCTCGATGTCGACCACGGCGGTCGTGTCGTCGGTCATGGACGTTTCCTCCTTGGTGCGGTTCCCCCTGCGGAGATCCGCTTGGGGCGCTCGCCCGATGCGAGAGCCGGTGCCCCCGCTCCCGCGCGCGGAGCGTGCGAAAATGCGGGGTGCCGGTGTCGCGAGGGTGAGGGCCGAACGGCTCCGGGATCGCGCGTTGCTCGCCGTCTGCGCTTAGGCCGCTGCATCGGGCTGGGGCGAGTCGTCGGCGAGGCTGTCGATGAGGCGGTAGCCGACCCCGCGGACTGAGACGACCCATCCCGTCGCCCCGGCGGCGGCGAGCTTGCGCCGCAGCCGGCAGGCGTGAGCGTCGACGGTGCGTGTCTTGCCGATCGAGACGTAGCCCCACACGTCGCGGAGCAGCTCGTTCTTGGTCTTCACCCGTGCCGGCTCGACGACGAGCGCGGCGAGCAGTGCGAGCTCCATCCGCGTGAGGTTCAGCGGCTTGCCGTCGAAGGTCGCGGTGAGCGCTACCTGGTCGATGGTCAGCGCCTTGGTCGCGTCGTTCATCGTCTCTTCTCCTTCGGGAGTGGCCCTGCCCGTCGCGGGGCCGTCCCGCCGCCGTCCGCGCCCCGAAGGGGTGCGAAAATCAAGGCGGGCGGACGCGGGCCGGGCGTGCTCTGTGCCCGGCCCTTGGTCTGCGGTTAGTCGGCCTCGATCTGGGCGGGGACCTGG
Source organism: uncultured Solirubrobacterales bacterium (assembly GCA_965653255.1). Lineage (GTDB taxonomy): Bacteria > Actinomycetota > Thermoleophilia > Solirubrobacterales > Thermoleophilaceae > JAAYBF01. Next base: position 4,777 of record CBFGZN010000187.1, read on the forward strand.
ACGACTCCGGCGTCCTCGCAGGCGCGAAGGCGCTTGGCGCCGTCGATCAGGACGTGGCGGCCGTGCTCGACGCGGACGTGGACCGGCTCGAGCAGGCCGTAGGCGATGATCGCGGTCGTCAGGCCGGCGAGGTTGGCCTTGGCGGTGATGTCCTGGGGGTCGTAGGGCTCGGGTACGTCGATCTCGGAGATCGCGAGCGTGCGCGCGGTGACGCTTGGGGTGGCGACGGTCATTGAGGCTCCTTGTCGAGGGGCTCCGCCCGTTGCGGAGCCCGATGCGTCCGCCTACGCACCCCGCCAGGGGTGCCATGCTGGCGGCGCTCGGGTCTGCGATGGGCGGACGTCATGGAGTCGGTGTCAGCTCTGGCTGCGACCACCGTTCGGACTAGGGTCAGTCACCGCGTGGCGGAGACTGAGGTAAGAGCGGGAGCGCCTTTTGAGCTACAGGGCTTCTGGTGGGACCCGGACGATC
>CBFGZN010000188.1:0-5223 GCA_965653255.1 uncultured Solirubrobacterales bacterium
AATGGCCGGGCGACTTCGCGAGGACCGCCCGGGCGTCGGCCTCGGCCTGGGCGTATTTACCTTCGGCCAGCAGCTGGCCGGCGCGCTCCTCCCCCAGCCCCTCGATGTCCATCGCGCCGCGCGAGACCCAGTGCTTCACGGCCTGGAACAGCTGCCCCGGGCAGTTCGCCCGGTTCGGGCAGATCGTCCAGACGCCGCCCTCCGGCTTCACGGTCGCGGTGTCGCAGGCGGGGCAGCGCTCGGGCGGGGTCGGCACCGGTCCGCGGTTGCGCCGCTTCTGTGCCTTGGGTGTCGGCGACACGACCCGCGGGATCACGTCGCCGGCGCGCGTGACGATCACCTCGTCGCCCTCGCGGACGTCCTTGCGCGCGATGTCCTCCTCGTTGTGGAGCGTCGCGAGCTTGACGGTGACGCCGGTGACCTGGACCGGCTCGAGCTCGGCGAACGGAACCATGTGACCGGTCCGCCCGACGTTCCATTGCACCTTGCGCAAGATCGTCGTCGCGGTCATCGGCGGGAACTTCCAGGCGATCGCACCGCGCGGCTCGCGACCGACGACGCCGAGTGCCCGCTGCAGCGCCAGATCGTCGACCTTCACGACGACGCCGTCGATCTCGAAGTCGAGCCCCTCGCGCCGCTCCTCCCAGGCGCGGCAGGCGCGCACCACCGCGTCCAGGCCGTCGTGGCGCTCGATGCCGTCGGCGATCGGGAAGCCGCGCGCGCGCAGCCACTCGAGCGACTCGTGGTGGCTCTCGAACGCGAACCCCTCGAGCGCGCCGATCGAGTAGGCCCACAGCGCGAGTGGACGCGACGCAGCGAGCGCCGGATCGAGCTGACGGATCGAGCCGGCGGCGGTGTTGCGCGGGTTGGCGTAGGTTGGCTCGCCGGCCGCCGCGCGCTCCTCGTTGAGCTTCGCGAACGCAGCCCGCGGGATGTAGACCTCGCCGCGCACCTCGAGCAGCGCTGGCGCGTCCTCGATCCGCTGCGGGACGGTGTCGAGCGTGCGCAGGTTCTGGGTGACGTCCTCGCCGATCTCGCCGTCGCCGCGCGTCGCGCCGCGCACCAGCTCGCCGTCGCGGTAGAGCAGCGAGATCGCCAGCCCGTCGATCTTCGGCTCGGTGACGAAGCAGATGTCGCCGTCGACCGCGATCTCGGCACGCTCGATGTAGCGCTCGGTGCGCTCGAGCCAGGCGCGGAGCTCCTCCTCAGAGCGCGCGTTGCCGAGCGACAGCATCGGCTGCTCGTGCCGCACCGGCTCGAACCGCTGCAGCGGCGTGCTGCCGACACGCTGCGTCGGCGACTCCGGCGTGCGCAGCGCTGGATGTTCGGCCTCGAGCCGTCGCAGCTCGTCGATCAGCGCGTCGTACTCGTCGTCGCCGATCTCCGGCGCGTCGCGCTGGTAGTAGAGCTCGTTGTGGTGCTCTATCTGCCGGCGCAGCTCGGCAGCGCGTGCTTCGGGTGAGTCGTTCACACCTCTTTGGCGGCTGGGGCAAGCAGCCGATCGAAGTCGAAGCTCGTCAGCGTCTCGACGGCGGCGCGATCGGTGAGGTCGAAGTGCAGCGGCGTGACGGCGATTCGCCCGTCGGCGATCGCGGCAAAGTCCGTTCCCTCCTCGGGGTGGTAGCCGGGACGCTCGCCATAGATCCGGTAGCGCCGCCGGCCCTCCTGCTCCTCCGCGAGCTCGAGCGAGTCGCGGTAGATCCGCTTGCCGAGTCGGCAGGCGCTGGCGCCCGCGATCTCACCGGCGGGCGCGTTGACGTTGAGCAGCGTGCCCTCCGGCATCGGCACGTCCTGCAGCTCCTCGACCATCCTTGCCACGAACGCGGCGACCGTCGCGAAGTTCTCGGGCTCCCAGGCGCGGCCGATGCGGAAGTCCATCTCGCCGTGGTCGGCCTGCTGGGACACCGCGATCGCCGGCAGGCCGAGCACGATCCCCTCGAGCGCCGCGGCGACGGTTCCCGAGTAGGTGATGTCGTCGCCGAGGTTCGAGCCGTGGTTGATCCCCGAGACGATCAGCTCGGGCTTGAACTCGATCAGCCCGAGTGCCGCGAAGCGGACGCAGTCGACCGGCGTTCCGTCGGTCGCGTAGCCGGTCGTGCCGTCGCCGAGCTCGACCTCGTCGACCCAGAGCGGGCTGCGTGTCGTGATGCTGCGCGCTGTCGCCGACCGGTTCGAGTCGGGCGCGATCGTCGCCAGCTCGACCCCGGGCACTTCGAGCAGCGCGCGCCGCATGGCGTGCAGGCCAGTCGCCTGAATCCCGTCGTCGTTGGTCAGCAGCACCTTCATCGCGACGACCGAGGATAGACCTCGGGCCGGAGCCGTCGTTACCCCGGCGTTAGCGGTAGCGGATCGCCTCGAGGTAGAGACCGTGCGCGTGCGCGGTGTCGCCGGCCTCGCGGCGGTGCCTGCCCTCGAGCAGGGTCTCGAACGGCGGGATCGTCGTCCGCTCGGCGGCCAAGCCGAGCATCGTCCCGACCAAGGTCCGCACCATGTGCCGCATGAACGAGTCGGCCTCGATCCAGAACGCGAGCACTCCACTCGGCTCCTCGGCCCACTCCGCGCGTACGACGTCGCGCACGAAGCGTTGGTGGTAGCCGTCGGTCGGCGTGAACGCGGTGAAGTCGTGGCGCCCCGGCAGCAGCGCGGCGCACTGGTCGAGCACCGCGCGGTCGAGTGGATAGCGCCAGTGCAAAGACCGGCCGCGCTCGAGCGGCCGCTCGACCCGCCCGGGCAGCACGCGATAGCGGTAGACACGACCGATCGCGTCACGGCGCGCGTCGAAGTCGTCCGCTGCCGCCACGCTCTCCAGCACCCGCACATCCGGCGACAGCAAGGCGTTAATCCGCTCGCGCGGCAGCGGCTCGCCGGCGTGCGACGCCACCTGCCCGCGCGCGTGCACACCAGCATCCGTGCGCCCCGCGACCGTCAGCGCCACCGGACGCCCAGCCTGGCGCTCCAGCGCCCCCTCCAATGTCTCCTGGACGGTCCGCTGCCCGAGCTGCGTCGCCCAACCGGCGAACTCCCCGCCGTCGTACTCGATCGTGAGCCTGGCCGTCACCCGCGTTTGCGAGCCACGATCACCAGGTACTCGGCATCGACCGAGAACGGCCCGTCGCCCCCAGCCCAGCCGCGCGCGAGCTCGATGAAGTCGCCGCGCATCTGCGCGTACAGCTCGGGCGGCATCGCCTCCTTGGCGGCCGCCTGCATCGGCGCGTTGCGCTCAAGGAAGTCGACGTACTGCTCGGGTGACTCGCCCGCCCAGGGCAGCGACCGCCGCTCCATCTCGATCGAGTTCGCCAGCTCACCTAGGCGCTCGTTGACGATGTCCTCGTCACCCCACTGCTCGTGTGTCGCAGCGCGTGTCGACGTTGGCGGCGCGTACTTGCGCCCGATCGCGAACAGCTGCTGCGCAACACCGTCCGGTACCCAGGACGCAATTCCGACCGTGTTGCCGGGCCGCACGACCCGGAACAGCTCCTGCGCGACGACGTCTGGCCGCGGCGCCATCACCGCGCCGAACACCGACCCGACGCACTCGAAGCGGCCGTCGTCGAACGGCAGCTCCTCGGCGTCCGCCTCGACCCACTCGACGTCGTAGCCCTCGGCCTCCGAGCGTGCCTTCCCACGCTCGACCATTCTGGGCGCGATATCCGAGGCAACCACACTCGCCCCCTCGAACGCACACGCCAGCGCAAAGTTCCCGTCACCGGCAGCCACGTCCAGGACCTCTTGGCCCGCACCGACAGCGCACGCGTCGCAGAGTGCCTGCGCCGCTGGCCGCAGGACCTCCGACAGCCCCGAGTAGCCCCCCTTGCCCCAACCCTCGCGGGCCCCGTTCTTGATCGCCTCGACGTCCATGCCGCGAAGCTATCAGCGAAGCATTCTTGGGGCCACGACCCCGAGAATACTTCGCCGGACTGCGGGCGACCTGTTGACAGCCGGGTAGGCTGCGTCACGTGAAGTTGCTCGCCTTCTCAGACGTCCACTGCGACCTCGGCGCCGTCGAGTCGCTGGTCGATCAGGCACGCTCCGCCGACGTCGTCGCCGGCGTCGGCGACTTCGCCAGCGTCCACGAGGGTCTGCTGCAGACGGTCGCGCCGCTGGAGGCGATCGAGGCACCAGTGCTGCTTGTTCCCGGCAACAACGAGACGGCGGACGCGCTGCGCTCCGCCACCGCTGGCTGGAACGGCGTAACCGTCCTCCACGGCGAGACGGCGACGATCGACGGGGTCGCCTTCTTCGGCATCGGCGGCGGCATCCCGACCACGCCCTGGGACTGGAGTTTCGACCTCACCGAGGACGAGGCCACCAACATGCTGCTCACGCTCCCCGAGAACGCGGTCCTGCTCAGCCACTCACCGCCCAAGGGGCACGTCGACAAGAACCTCGGCAGCACCGCCGTGCTCGAGGCCGCTCAGAGCAAGAACGCGCGCGCGGTTCTCTGCGGCCACATCCACGAGCAGTGGACCAACGAGTCGCGGATCGGCGACACGCTCGTCCGCAACCTCGGCCCGGACGGCTACGTCCTCGAGCTCTAGACCAGCTCGAGGAAGACCATCTCGGTCGCGTCGGACTTGCGTGGTCCGAGCTTCGAGATGCGCGTGTAGCCGCCAGGACGCTCCGCGTAGCGCGGGGCGATCTCCTCGAACAGCTTGTAGACGACGCCCTTGTCCTGCCCAAGTCGCGACATCGCCAGACGACGCGAGTGCTGGTCGCCCTTCTTGGCGAGGGTGATCAGCCGCTCCAGTTCAGCTTGACGGCCTTCGCCTTCGCCTGAGTGGTCTTGATCTTTTCGTGGTCGATGATCTCGCGCGAGAGGTTCATCAGCAGCGCCTTGCGGTGCGCTGAGTCGCGGCTGAGCTTTCCTTTTTGCTTCTGATGGCGCATGGCGAACCTTGGGCAGTCTAGGGGTTTCCGCTAAGCGCGGAGGGAAAGTCCCCGTGCCTCGAGCGTCTCCATGACCTCCTCGATCGACTTGCGACCGAAGTTGGGAATCGCGTTGAGCTCGGACTCGGACTTCTGGATCAGGTCGCCGACCGTCTGGACACCGGCGCGCTTGAGGCAGTTGTAGGAGCGGACGCCCAGCTCCAGCTCCTCGATCAGGATGTCGTCCATCCCGTCGCCGCCGGACACCGAGCCGCTGCTGCTGCCACCGAGCTCGCCACCGTTGGTCGCGGCAGCGCCGACGAGCGCGGCACCGGCCTCGCGCAGCGCCTCGACGCG
>CBFGZN010000189.1:0-5215 GCA_965653255.1 uncultured Solirubrobacterales bacterium
AGGGCAGGCGGGTCTTCACCGCGGACACGAGCTACCGGATGCGTTCGCTGCTTAGGCTGGTTGTCATGAAGGGCACCGGCAAGAAAGCCGATGCGCTGGCGATGCTGTCGCCGTCGATGATCGTGATCGCGCTGGTCGCGGCCTACCCGATCGGCTACGCGATCTGGCTGTCGCTCAACGAGTACAGCGTGCGCGTGCCCGGCCTCTCGCGCTTTGCCGGCTTCGATAACTACACCGAGGCGTTCGCCTCGCCGGAGTTCTGGCAGGCGGTCGTCACGACCTTCGTCTTCACGGTGATCTCGGTCGGGCTGGAGCTGGCGATCGGCTTGGGGATGGCGCTGGCGATGCACGAGGCGTTCCGCGGGCGCGCCCTGCTGCGTACCGTAGTGCTGGTGCCGTGGGCGGTGCTCACGGTGGTCAGCGCGATCACCTGGCGGACGATCTTCGAGCCGAACCTCGGCTTGGCCCCGCAGATCATCGACACGCTCGGGCTCCCCGGCGGGGGCGTCGTCTGGCTCGGCGAGGAGGGCTACTCGCTCGCGGTGATGGTGCTGGCCGACGTCTGGAAGACCGCGCCCTTCATGGCGCTGCTGCTGCTCGCCGGACTGCAGGTGATTCCCGAGGACGTCTACGACGCGGCGAAGGTCGACGGGGCGACGACGCTGCAGCGCTTCCGGCGGATCACGCTGCCGCTGCTGGCGCCGGCGATCCTCGTCGCGCTGATCTTCCGCACGCTCGACGCGTTGCGCATCTTCGACCTGCCCTACGTGCTCACGCGCGGCGCCAACAACACGACGACGCTGTCGCTGCTCGCTCACCAGGAGTTGACCACCAACCGCCTGATCGGTTACGGCTCGGCGCTGTCGGTGCTGACCTTCGTGATCGTGATGGCGGTCTCGTTCCTCTACATCCGAACCTTGGGCGGCAACATCCGCTCGCTGGTGGAGGAGGACTGATGGAGGCGTCAACGCCAGCGGTTGCGCGGCCCGGAACAGCGGTCGGCGCGCGTGGCAGAACGGTCCAGGCCCGGGGTCCGCGGCGCTGGCTGCGCCCGCTGGCGCTCTGGATCGCCGTCGCGGCGATCTGCTGCCGTTCTACTGGCTGATCAACGTCTCGCTCAAGACGGGCGCCGACCTGTCCCAGGCCGACCTGCTCCCGCCGAACCCGTCGCTCGACAACTACTCGTCGGTGTTCGAGAACAGCGACTTCACCTCGGCGCTGCGCAACAGCGTGATCATCACGACGGTGACGACCGCGCTGGCGCTGGTCTTCGGCTCGTTCGCTGCCTACGCGCTCGCGCGGCTGCGCTTCAAGTTCAAGTTCCTGATCCTCGCGATCGTCCTGTCGATCTCGACCTTCCCGCCGATCGCGATCGCCGCGCCGATCTTCAAGCTCTGGACCGACATCGGGATCTACAACACCTACGTCGGGCTGATAATCCCGTACCTGACCTTCGCCCTGCCGTTGGCGATCTACATCCTCGCGTCGTTCTTCAAGGAGATCCCGAAGGAGCTCGAGGAGGCAGCGCTGGTCGACGGCGCGACGCACTTCCAGGCGTTCCGCAAGGTCGTGTTGCCGCTGGCCGCGCCGGGTCTCGTGACCGCTGGCCTGCTGACCGCTTTCTTCGTCTGGAACGAGTTCCTGCTCGCCGTGACGCTGACCAGCTCGCCCGACGCCTACACGGTGCCGGTGGCGGTCGCGAACTTCACCGGTAGCACCGAGTTCGAGGTCCCGCTCGGCACGATTAGCGCGGCATCAGTGGTGATCACGATCCCGCTCGTGGCGCTGGTGATCATCTTCCAGAAGCGGATCGTCGCCGGCATGACCGCGGGCGCGGTCAAGGGCTGAGCCGGAGCGTGGCGGACGCGCTCGACAGCGTGCTGTCGCGCGACGGCTGGGCGCTCGCCAGCGCCGCGGCCGGGAGCGGCGATCCCGGACGGTTCAACACCCTGTTCGGGCGCGACTCGCTGATCGTCGCGCTGCAGGTGCTGCCCGAACGTCCCGACGTGGCGCGGGCGACGCTGCGTGCGCTCGCGGAACTGCAAGGACGCCGCGACGCCCCGGAGACCGACGAGGAGCCGGGCAAGATCCTCCACGAGTATTGGCGCGATGCGCCCCAGCGGCTGATCGACATGGGCTGGCCGGTGCGCGATGGGGGTCTGCGCTATTACGGCTCCGCCGATTCCACGTCGTGGTTCCTGGTGGTGCTCCACGCGCTCGGCGACGACAGCCTGACTGCCGAGCTCGAGCCGAGCTGGCGCGCGGCGGGGGAGTGGCTGGAGCAGACGTTGGCACGCGGCGGCGGGCTGGTCCGGCATGGGCCGCGCAGGGCGCCCGGCGGCCTCGCCCAACAGGGCTGGCGTGACACCACGGATCCGCTCGATCCCGACACCCACGGGGGTGGCATCTTGCGCGAGGACGGCTCCGCGCCGTCACCTCCGCTGGCGGACGCCGACAGCCAGGCAGTCGCTGTCGCCGCGGCTCGGGCGCTCGCCCGGCTCTCCGGCGAGCGGAGCCACCGCGATATGGCGGACTCGTTGCGGGCACGTGTCGCAGCGGCCTTTGCCGCAGAGCCCGGCGGGCTGTCCGAGACGACCGCGATCGAGGGCGACGGCCGTCCCGTCAACGGCGCCGGCTCCTCGCTTGGTTGGCTGCTCTGGGCGGACGCCGCGCCTGTGGGCGCGGTCGAGCGGCTCACCCAGCCTGACGTGCTCACGCCGTGGGGCTTGCGAACGCTCTCCAAGCGCCATCCGCGGTTCGAGGCTCACGCCTACCACCGTGGGGCGGTCTGGCCCTTCGACTCCTGGCTCGGGTGGGGCGGCCTGCGCGCTGCTGGCTGTCATGAGGAGGCCGAGCGCGTGCGCACCGGCGTCCTCGAGGCACTTGATCGTCTCGGCGACGCCCCGGAGCTCTACGCCGTCGGTCCCGGTGGACCCGAGGAGATCGCGATCGCCAACCGTTTTCAGGCCTGGACCATTGGTGCCCGCTGGGCCTTCGAGCACGCTTGGGATGGGCGCGCCTAGTGGCGCCCGACTCATCTCTCCCAGCGGAAGCCGCGGATCGCCAGCGTGACGCCAGCGACTCCCCAGAGCGCCAGCACCGCAAGTGCGCCGAGCTCGTGCGAAAGGCCCTGGCCCGTCACGATCGCGTCGGAGAAGCCGTCGATCACGTGCTTCAACGGCAGCGCCTCGGCGACCGCCGCCAGCCCAGCCGGCAGTGAGTCGCTCGAATAGAAGACGCCCGAGATCATGATCGCCGGCAGGAAGAGCGCGTTGACGTAGGCGGAGGCCGAGTCGAAGTTCGGGATCGCGTGCGAGAGCGCGATCCCAAGCGAGCCGAAGGTGATCACGCCGACGACCGTGAAGACCGCCAGCTCGAACCAGTCCTTCGGCCAGGCGACGTCGTAGAGGAGGTGGCCGACGACGATCACCAGGCCGACCTGGACGAACGCGTTGACGACCGAGTTGCCGAGGAAGCCGGCGAAGTAGGAGGCGGTCGGCATCGGCGTGCCGCGCATCCGCTTGAGGATCCCCTGCTCGCGCAGGAAGGTCAGGTTGTAGGCCATCGCGTTGAAGGTCGTGGCCATCACGCTCATGCCGGCGACACCCGGGATCAGGACGTCGAGCTCGCTCGGGTCGTCGGCGAACACCGAGGCAACCAGCAGCAGCAGCGTCAACGGCAGGATGAAGCTGAAGAAGGCGGCGCTCGGGTTGCGCCAGAACAGCTTGCGCTCGATCCGGAACTGCTGCCAGGCCAGCGCGGCGCCGCTCATGAGGGCCGATCCTCGGTCTCGTCGGCGGGCGCCAGCTCGTCGGCGGCCTCGGCGGTCAGCTGGAGGTAGACGTCCTCGAGCGTCGGTCGCGCGACCTCGAGCCCCTCGAGTCGCTCGCCGCGTCCGAGCGCGTCGCCGGTCAGGCGGTGCAGCAGGTCGGTCGGGTCCTCGGTCTGGTGCTCGACGCGGCGGCCGCCCGAGACATACGAGACGCGGTAGCCGCCGGAGTCGGGCGTCAGGTCGGACGGCGGGCCCTCAGCGACGACAACTCCGTCCTTGACGATTACGACGCGGTCGGCGAGCTCCTGGGCCTCGTCGAGGTAGTGGGTCGTCAGCAGCACCGTCTTGTCGAGCTCGCGCAGCCGTCGCACGACCTCCCAGGCGTCGCGCCGCGCGGCGGGGTCGAAGCCGGTCGTCGGCTCGTCGAGGAAGACCAGCTCGGGGTCGCCGACGAGCGCCAGCGCCAGGTCGAGCCGCCGCTGCTGGCCGCCGGACAGCTTGCCGGCGCGCACGTCGGCACTCTTCTCGAGCCCGACGAGCGAGATTGCCTCGCGCGGGTCGAGCGGCTTCGGGTAGGCCTTCGCCATGTGGCCGACGGCCTCGCGGACGGTCAGGCGTGGGTAGAAGCCGCAGCTCTGCAGCACGATCCCGACACGTTGGCGCAGCTCGCGCTCGCGCTGTTCGGGGTCGTGGCCGAGGACCGCGACCTTGCCGCTGGAACGGCGCCGGTAGCCCTCGAGGATCTCGACGGTCGTCGTCTTGCCGGCCCCGTTTGGGCCTAGCAGGCCGAACACCTCGCCACGCTGGACCTCGAAGGAGAGTCCGCGGACGGCGTCGACGTCGCCGTAGCTCTTGCGGAGGTCGGAGACCTCGATCGCCGGTGCGCTCACGGCCGCGCACTCTAGACGCCTGCGCGGGGCTACTTCGCCAGGGTGCTGGGCTAGGCGCTCGTCAGGCGCCTGCGCCCGCGCCGCCGCGGCCCTCGCCGCCGGCGAAGCGAGCGGCGCCCTGCTGGGCGTCGGCGAAGGTGCTGGGGCCAGATTCGGCCTCGAGCGCGAGGCCGTCCGCAAGCGGCAGTCCGAGCCCATCGATCGCAGCGCGGCGGTCGGCGAGCATCGTCTGCTGGGGGAAGGCCGCGAGCGCCTCGGCGATCTCCAGCGCGCGCTCGAGCGGGTCCCGATCCGTGACGATCTCGGTCAGCATCCCGATCTCCAGCGCCTCGTTGGCTTCGAAGATGCGGCCGGTCAGGATGATGTCGAGCGCCCGACCGAGGCCGACGATCCGCGGCAGCCGCTGGGTGCCGCCGTCGACTAGCGGCACGCCGAAGCGGCGCTCGGTGAAGCCGAAGCGCGAGCCGGCTGCCGCGATCCGCAGATCGCACCACAGCGCCAGCTCGAGGCCGCCGGCCAGGCACCAGCCCGAGATCGCGGCGATCGTCGGCTT
>CBFGZN010000190.1:0-5196 GCA_965653255.1 uncultured Solirubrobacterales bacterium
CGATCGCCGCCTATGAGGACTTGACCGCCGCCCAGGTCCAGGCGCGGCTCGACGGCCTGCCCCCTGCCGACCTGCGCAAGGTGCGCGAGCACGAGAAGCGCCACGCGAACCGCAAGACGGTTCTGCGCACGATCGATCAGCGGCTGAAGTAGGCGTGGCCGACGTTCCCGCCACTCCGGCTGCGCGCCGCCCGCGCCCGAAGCGCGACGAGGAGCTCGAGGTCACGATCGACTCGCTCGCCTACGGCGGCGCCGGCGTCGGCCGCTCCGACGGCTTCGTCGTCTTCGTCCGCGGCGCGCTGCCAGGTGACCGAGTGCGCGCGCGGGTCGGCAAGTCGAAGCGCTCCTACGCCGAGGCGACGATGGTCGAGCTGCTCGAGCCGGCGCCCGATCGGATCGAGCCGGCCGTCCCGCACGCCGGCGCGCCATGGCAGGTGCTGCCTTACGAGCGTCAGCTCGAGGTCAAGCAAGGCCAGGTCGTCGAGGCGCTCGAGCGGCTCGGCGGTTTCGAGGCGCCGCCGGTCGAGCCGATCATTCCCGCCGTCGAGCAGCTGCGCTACCGCAACAAGGTCGAGTACTCGTTCGGCGAAGGCGACGACGGCCGGATGGTGCTCGGCTCGCACCGCGCCGGCCGCTGGGACGTGATCGACGAGCTGACCGTCGACGTGCTCGCCTCCGAGCGGGTCGACGAGCTGCGCAACGCGATCGCCGACTGGTGTCGCGAGCAGGAGATCCCCGCCTACGACCGCCGCGACCAGTCGGGCGTGCTGCGCAACCTGGTGATCCGCGAGGGCCGCCGCACCGGCGAGCTGCAGGCGCGCCTGGTCACCCGCCGCAAGGAGCTCGAGACCGACGTCCTTGCGGCCTCTGTTCCGGCCGACAGCTTCCTGACCACCAACATCGAGGGCCTCGGCGAGACGACGCTCGGTGGCGAGACGTCGCTGATCAAGGGCCAGAAGAAGCTGTTCGAGGAACTCGAGCTAGGTGGCAACAAGCTGCGCTTCGGCATCTCGCCGGAGGCCTTCTTCCAGACCAACACCGAGATGGCCGAGCGGCTCTACGGGATTGCGACTGAGCTAGCTGGGTTGACCGGCCGCCAGCGCGTCTTCGACCTCTACTGCGGCATCGGCACAATCGGGATCGCGCTGTCGCTCGAGGCACGCGAGGTGATCGGCGTCGAGATCGTCGAGGAGGCGGTCGCCGACGCGATCGCCAACGCTGAGCTGAACGGGATCGACAACGCCCGCTTCTACGCCGGCGACATCCGCACCGCGATGCGCCCGCTGATCGAGGAGGAGGGCACCGCCGACGTAGTCGTCGTCGATCCGCCGCGCGCCGGTCTCTCGCAGAAGGTCGTCCGTCGCGTGCTCGAGGTCGGCGCCCCGACGATCGTCTACGTCTCCTGCAATCCGACCACGCTCGCCCCCAATGCCCGCCAGATGGTCGACGCCGGCTACGAGCTCGTCACTGTCCGCCCGGTCGACATGTTCCCCCAGACCCCGCACATCGAGTCAGTCGCTCTCCTGCGCAAGTAGCCATAGCGAATGGAGGGCCTGCATATAAGATATGTGGACATGTTGCGACGGTTCCGCGGTGATTACGACCCCGTTCACTTGCGGGAGAGGGCCGGTCGGTCGTTGGAGGATCAGCTTGCACTGGCGATCTCTTGGCGCCGGCTAGCTGAGCGCTTTGCGGCGGCGGGTCGGGAAGCGCGCTCGATCGGTAGCGGAGCGGATGCCGATGACGTATCACTGGCGCGTAGCGAGCACCACGCCGGTTAGATTGCGCTTCGCATGAACGCCTACTACGCCGGACCGAATCCGCCTGACGCTGCTGAGCTGCGTGTGCTCGGCGCGCTGATCGAGAAGCGGCGGACGACGCCGGACGCCTATCCGCTGAGCGTGAACTCGCTGCGGCTGGCCTGCAATCAGGCGACGAACCGCGACCCGGTCGTCGAGTACGACGACGAGGTCGTGCTCGACGCGCTGGAGCGGCTTGGCCGTCGCGGCTGGACGCGGCTCGCCAGCGGCGCCGGCAGCCGCTCGCGCAAGTACCGCCATCTGTTCGACGAGGCGCTCGAGCTGGCCGACGACGAGCTGTCGATGCTCGCGGTCCTGATGCTGCGCGGGCCGCAGACTCCCGGCGAGTTGAAGCAGCGCACCGAGCGGCTGTACAAGTTCGCGGATCTGGCGGCGGTCGAGGACACGCTGCTGAAGCTGATCGACCGCGACCTGGTCGTCGGGCTCGACCGGCAGCCTGGCAAGAAGGAGCGTCGCTTCGTCCAACTGCTGGACGGCGGTGGCGGGGAGGAGCCGGTCGCGGCGCCCGTCTCGGTGGCCACGCTCGCACACGGCGATCCGCTCGCCGGAGTCACTCCCTCCACCGCGGCTCCAGCCACCGCCTCGACCGAACTCGAAGAGCGGGTCGACAGCCTCGAGCGCCAAGTCGCGGAGCTCAGCGCCGAGCTGCGAGCGCTGCGCGCCGAGCTCGGTCCTTGACGAGCCTCGCCGAACGATCTTGCGGGCTCTGACCCCGAAGATCCTTCGCTCGAGCTAAGCGGCCTTCGTCTCGACGCTGGTCACCGGCAGGCCGGTCGCGTGCTCGGCCTTGCGCTGGAGGTCAAGGTGGAGCCACTTCGAGAGGTGGTGCGGCAGCGTCGAGACGATCAGCTCGTCGTAGCTGCCCAGATTGCAAGCGTCGGTGATCGCCGCCAGCGGGTCCGGGTCGCCGACGATCGCCTCCTTGACCGGCAGCCCGGTCGCGCGCAGCCGGCCGACGAGCGCGTCGCGATGTCGCTCGGCCTCCTCGCGCCCCTTGTCGGCCGCCATGTTCGCCGCCCACGCCACGCCGTGCGGCGTCGCGGGGATCAGGACCGTGAACTCGGCGTCGCCCCGGCCGGCGCGCTCACGCAGCGCCGCGAGCAGGTCGTCGGACTCCGCCGTCTGGTTTGCGACCACCAGCACCTTCGCCATTGCTCCTCCTGGCTCGACTCACTTCGAGCGTACCCCGCGCCGCGCGGCCGTCAACCTCGCCGGCGGGCGGCGGGCTCAGGCTCGTGGCGATCACCTTGCCGCAGGCGATCAGCGACTCGCCGCCGAAGCGGGCGAGCGTGGTGAGCACCGTCTCGGTCATGCGCCGTAGGTCTTGGCCATGTGACGATCCTCGGTCGCAGCGGCGCGCTTCGCATCAGGGCGGGACCCTGAGATTGCGAAAGATCAGGGTGGGCGCCTGAGGCGAGCGGCGTGGCGGTCGGCGACGATCGCCATATGGCGATCGAGTCCGGCCTGCTGCGCAGCGTCGTGCGCGCGGAGATCGCGGCACGCCGGCCGCCGGCGTGCGCGCCGTTCGACGTGCATGCGCATACCGGAGTCGACGTCGACGGGAGCGCGCGGTCGTCTGCAGAGCACGTCGACGACCTCGAGGTGCTCGACGCGCGGTCGGCGATCTTCCCGCTCTGCGTGACGACTGGCTACGCGGCCGAGAACGAGCGCGTGCTCGAGGAGAGCCGCCGCCATCCGGAGCGCCTGGTGGCATTCGCGCGTCTCGATCCGCGCGAGCCGCGCCCGGGCGCGGCGGCGCGCGACGCGCTGGCGGCCGGGGGGCGGGGACTGAAGCTGCATCCGCGGGCGGAGGCGTTCGCGATCGACCATCCAGGCGTCGAGGAGATCGTCGCGGCCGCGTCGGAGGCGCGTGTGCCGCTCGTCGTCCATGCGGGACGCGGCGTCGGGTCCTTCGGTCGGCCGCTGGCCGAGCTGGCGCGTCGCCATCGCGGCTGCTCGATCGTCCTCGCCCATGCCGGGATCTCCGATCTCGGCTGGCTCTGGCGCGAGCTCGCCGACCACCCGAACCTCTTCTTCGACACCGCCTGGTGGAACCCGGCCGACCTGCTGGCGCTGTTCGCGCTCGTCCCCCCGGGACGGATCCTCTGGGGCAGCGACGCGCCCTACGGCGAGGTTGATCTGGGCCTTGCGATCACACTGCGCTGCGCGCATGCCGCCGGCCTGTCCGACGACGCGCTGGCGCTTGTCTGCGGCGGACAGCTCGACGCGCTGCTGCGCGGCGACGGCCCGCTCGACGCGGGTCCGCCGCCACCGCCGCGCGAGCACGTGCCGTCGCCGATCGGCGCGCGCGCCGTCTCGGCGCTCACCGGGTTAGGTGGCGGGATGATCGGCGGTGGCGACCCGATGGAGCTGTTCGCGCTCGCGCGGCTCGCTGTCGAGCCGTTGCGCGACGAGACTGGCGACGCGGCGGCGGTTCTCGTGGCAGACCTCTTCGACGAGGTCGCCCGGTCGCCCAGCGACGCGCAGTCGGCGCTCGTCCTTGCGCTCACGCTGGCGGCGACGCCGGAGCTGGGGATCTCCGAGGCGCTCGGCGCAGGGGCGGTGGCGACGTAGGATCGACGCCGCGCATGGCGGCGACGACTGAACTGCTGGAGCGGGAGGGAGAGCTCGACTCGATCCGGGCCGCCGTGACCGCGGCCACCTCGGGCGAGGGTCGCGTGCTGACGATCGAGGGCGAGGCCGGGATCGGCAAGACGTCGCTGCTCGACGCGGCGGCGGCGATCTGCTCTGAGCAGGGGGTGGCCGTCCTGTGCGCTCGCGGTGGCGTCCACGAGCGCGACTTCCCGTACGGGGTCGCACGGCAGCTGTTCGAGCCGGCGGTCGCGGAGCTCGGCGGCGTGGAGGCGCTGACTGGCGCGGCCGCGCTCGTAGCGCCCGTGTTCGCCGCGCGCGACGGATCGAAGCCGGGCGACCCCTTCGCCGTGCAGCACGGGTTGTACTGGCTAGCGGCCGACCTGGCCGAGGGCAGGCCACTCGCCCTGCTGGTCGACGACGCCCAATGGGCCGATCGCGTCTCGCTGCGCGCGCTCGACTATCTCGCCAACCGCGTGGCGGGGCTGCCGCTGCTGCTGGCGATCGCCGTCCGCGTCGGCGAGCCCGACGCTCCGGAGGACCTGATCGGCGAGCTGCGGCGCGCCGCAGACGGCGGCTGGCTGCGGTGGCGCCGCCGGCGCCAGTCGCGCAGCACCCCGGCGCCGGATCGCGGCGCTGATGGCGGCCTGGTCCGCGACGTCGGCAATCCCGGCAAAATGCGCGTCGCCCGCAGCCACGGCTTCACGTCGCCTGCGAGCGGCACCAAGCCCAGCGTCACGAACGGCACACCCTCGCCCGCCGCGGCCCGCATCCCGGCATCCACC
>CBFGZN010000191.1:0-5178 GCA_965653255.1 uncultured Solirubrobacterales bacterium
CACCTTCGCCCGAAGCTCAAGCTCGAGATCGTGGTCGAGGGCAAAGACGTGGGTGTGGTGACGGAGGTGATCCTGAAACACGCCCGCACGGGTCAGGTCGGCGACGGCAAGATCTTCGTGATCCCGGTCGAGGAGGCAATCCGCATCCGCACCGGCGAGGACGGAGATCCGGTGTTGCAGGTCCACGGCTCGGAGGAGATCCCGGCGGGGGCCTAGCTCCCTCTCCCAACCCTACGCCGGGGCTTCGCCACAAACGGCGGGCGCGCACGGGGGCGCGCCCGCCGGGCGAAGGCTCGGCCCGTTCGCGGTTAGAGTCCGCACTTCAACCCCCGTAGGAGGCCCCGAACTCAGATGGCAAGGATTCGCCAGCAGAACGTAACCGCCGCTCAGTGGAGCCCGAATGGGGGCGCACTCGGAGCGGTCGACCTATCGCAGCCCGGCAACAACCCGTTCGGAGAGAACGTCTTCTCTGTCCCGGTCCAGCGCCAGCGGCTGCCGAAGGACGTCTTCAAGCGCCTGCAGCGCACGCTCGACAAGGGCGAGGCGATCGACTCGTCGCTCGCCGACTCCGTCGCCGCGGCGATGAAGGACTGGGCGCTCGAGCGTGGCGCGACGCACTACACGCACATGTTCCAGCCGCTGACCGGCCTGACGGCCGAGAAGCACGACTCGTTCTTCAACCCGGCCAGCGAGGGCACCGCGCTGGCGGAGTTCTCCGGCAAGGAGCTGATCCAGGGCGAGCCCGACGCGTCGTCGTTCCCGACCGGCGGCATCCGCGCCACCTTCGAGGCGCGCGGCTACACCGCCTGGGATCCGACCAGCCCGGCATTCATCCTCGAGAACCCGAACGGCGCGCTGCTCTGCATCCCGACCGCATTCGCGTCGTGGACCGGCGAGGCGCTCGACGCCAAGATCCCGCTGCTGCGCCCGATGGACGCGCTGTCGCGCTCCGCGGTGCGTGCGCTCGGTCTGCTCGGCGACAAGTCGACCGAGCGGGTCTTCACGACCGTCGGGCCGGAGCAGGAGTACTTCCTGATCGACGAGCAGTACTACTTCGAGCGTCCGGACCTGATCAACGCCGAGCGCACGCTGTTCGGCGCCCAGCCGCCGAAGGGCCACGAGCTCGACGACCACTACTTCGGCTCGATCCCCGAGCGCGTGCTCGCGTTCATGATGGAGTCGGAGCTCGAGCTGGCGAAGCTTGGCGTGCCGATCAAGACGCGCCACAACGAGGTCGCGCCCGGCCAGTACGAGATCGCTCCGATGTTCGAGAACTCGAACGTCGGTTCCGATCATCAGCAGCTGACGATGCAGGTGCTGCCGAAGGTCGCGCGCAAGTACGGCCTGGTCTGCCTGCTGCACGAGAAGCCCTTCGCGGGCGTCAACGGCTCGGGCAAGCACAACAACTGGTCGATGGGCACCGACAGCGGGTCGAACCTGCTCGATCCGGGCGACACGCCAGCCGACAACATCAACTTCCTGTTCTTCTGCGCGGCGGTCATCCAGGCCGTCAACAAGCACCAGGGACTGTTGCGGGCGTCGGTCGCGAACATCGGCCAGGACCACCGCCTCGGCGCCAACGAGGCGCCGCCGGCGATCATCTCGATCTTCCTCGGCGCCGAGCTCGAGAAGGTCTTTGAGGCGATCTCGTCGGGCGAGGGCGACCCGCACACGCCGGGCTCGTTCCTCGGCCTCGGAACGCCGGTATTGCCGGCGCTGCCGATGGACGGCGGCGACCGCAACCGGACCTCGCCGTTCGCCTTCACCGGCAACAAGTTCGAGTTCCGGGCGCTCGGGTCGAGCATGTCGCTCGCCTTCCCGAACACCGTCCTGAACACGATCGCCGCAGAGGCGATCGACGCGCTCGCCGACTCGCTGCAGGGCAAGCTCGACGGCGGTGCCGACCTCGCGGAGGCCGTCACGGCGGTCGTCAAGGAGGCCTACGACGCCAACAAGCAGGTCTGCTTCGGCGGCGACAACTACTCCGACGAGTGGCACGCCGAGGCCGAGCAGCGCGGGTTGAAGAACCTGCGCACGACGCCCGACGCGCTGCCCGAGGTGCTCGCCGACGACACTGTCGCGGCGTTCGAGAAGTACGAGGTGCTCTCCAAGCGCGAGCTCGAGTCGCGCTTCGAGGTCTGGACCGAGCAGTACGTCACGCGCGCCAACATCGAGTCGGAGACCACCGAGTCGATGGCTCGCACGCTTATCCTGCCCGCCGCGCTGCGCCATCTCGCGATGGTCTCGGCCTCCGGCGTCGACTCGCTCACCCCAGAGGTGCGGACCCTGGTCGACGACCTCGTCGCCGCCATCGGCAACCTCAACGCAGCCAACCTCTACCCCGACGGGGTCGAGGGGCTCGACCTGGCGGTCTACGCCCGCGACAACCAGCTCGCCGCGATGGCCAACGTCCGCGCCGTCGCGGACAAGCTCGAGAAGGTCGTCGCCGACGACCTCTGGCCGCTGCCCAAGTACGCGGAGATGCTGTTCATCAAGTAGCCGGCGGCTACATCTAGACGTAGCGAGGGCCCTGCTTCGGCGGGGCCCTCGGTCGTTCTAGGGCTCTGGCCGTGCTGCCCGCGGGTCCTGTCTCCGATTTTGGTCCGCGCGCTTCGGCTTTGTCGGCGACTGCGCCCCGTGCCTGGCGCGGTTTGGCATGGGAGGGTTCGGGCGTTGGTCGACGGCAGGGGCTCCGCGCTCGACTTCGCCTGCAGCGCACGGACGCAAAATGCGTCGCCACCCGCGGGGGCCGACGCTGAGTCCCGTACCACTCGCTCAGCGGGGTTGGCGCAGAGAGAGCCTCGAAGGTCGGAACGCTCTTGCTGTGTAGCCAGAAGCGTTCCGACCTTCGAGGCCATTGCGCTCCCTACCACGCTCCATCCCTTGGTACAGGGGCCGACGTTGTGCCTCCGCGGGTGGCGACGATTTTGCGTTCGCGGCGCAGGAACGAGCACGTGAACGCAAAATCGGAGACAGGACCCGCGGGCAGCCACGCCGCGATACTGACCGTATGCGCCACGGCCTCTGCGATAGCTGCCTACACCAGCGCGTCGTGCGCAATACGCGCGGGAGCGTGTTCAGCCTCTGTGAGCGGTCGAAGACGGATCCGAACTATCCGAAGTACCCGCGGGTGCCGGTGCTGGAGTGCGCGGGGTTCGAGCCGCGCGAGGGCGAGGGGGAGGGGGCTAGGGCTGCTCGACGATGACCGTGCGGCCATCGGGGCCGATGCGGCTGACTGGGGCCTTGGCGGTGATCGTGCCCTTGAAGGAGCCCTGGGGCTGGGCGTCGCCGGGGCCGACGGCCTTGGCCTTGCCGCCGAGTCCGGCGGCGACGGCGTAGCTGAGCTCGAAGGGGCCCGGCTTGACGGCGGTCAAGCGCCAGCGGAAGGTCTTCTTGGCGCCGGGCTCGAGCTCGCCGAGCGTCCAGGTGTCGACGAGTGCTGTCTGGCCGCCCTCGGGGGCCGCGAGCTTGACCTCCTGGTAGCCGCCGATCTTGGCGGCGTCGCCGTCGATCACGAAGACGGGGCGGTAGGGGTCCTGGAGGTTGGGGTTGTCGCTGCGGGTCTCGAGGCCCTTCAGCGTGACGGCGACGTTCGGGATCGTCTCGTCGGCGTCGTTGCGCACGGTCAGGACGAGGTTCGACTCCTGGGCGAGACGCTGCGTCTCGGGGAACTTCGCGTCGGTGACGGTCACCTCGTAGGACTTGTCGTCCTCGTTCGCGTCTTGACGCTCGCCGCCGCCGCAGCCGATGACACCGGCGGCCAGCAGGCCGCACATGCCGACCAGCACCGCATGGCCTCTCCTCAGCATCAAAGCGAGCGCAACATAGCACGGGGCTTGGCCTCTCTGACGCAGTTGGCTCGCGGTTGGTTCCCTGTTGGCACCCCCGGATTGCATGGCGTAGTGTTCCGGGTCTACAGGGGTTTGCCGCGCATGAGGCGCGGGAACTCCGACATCGAGGGAGCACTTAGTGGTTCGAGCCGCAGCCGACAGGGCGTTCCTGCCCACCAAGAACTTGCTGGAGCAGGTCGGGGACATGATGATCCTGACCGGGAAGACGCTCCTCTCGGCGATGCGGCCGCCGTACCCTTACGGCACCGAGTTCGTCCAGCAGTTCCTGTTCATGCTGCGGCTCTGCTGGCTGCCGCTGCTGATCTCGACCGTCGCCTTCGGCTACGGCGCCCCGGGTCTGCAAGCCGGCAACGCCCTGATCATCTTCGGCGCCGTCGACCGCCTCGGCGGCTTCTTCGTGCTGGCCTCGATCCGCGAGTTCGCGCCGTTCGTGACGGCGATCATCCTCGCCGGCGTCGGCGGTACCGCGATCACCGCCGATCTCGGTGCGCGCAAGATCCGCGAGGAGCTCGACGCACTTCAGGTGCTCGGCGTCGACCCGATCAAGAACCTCGTCGTGCCGCGCTTCCTCTCGCTGATGATCGTGACCGGCCTCTTCAACGTCTTCGCGATGATCTTCGGCATCTTCGGCGGCGTGCTGGCGACGCTGACCTTCGACGCGCCGCTCGGGCCGTTCTTCGCGACCTTGCTGACCAATGCGACGACGACGGACCTCTGGGGCTCCGTGCTCAAGACGACCCTGTTCGGCGCGATAATCGCGATCGTCTCCTGTTACAAAGGGATGACTGCGTCCGGAGGCGCTGAGGGAGTCGGCAAGGCGGTCAACCAGGGAGTCGTGATCGAGTTCCTGGGCATCTTCGCCTTCAACTATGTCTTCACCCAAACGCTATTGGCCACCCATCCCGAGATCTCGGTGATCAAATGATGGGCTCCTCCTGGCTCGACGTCCCGCGCGACTGGATGGCGTCGCTCGGCGACATCGCGAAGTTCTCCTGGCGCGTGATGGCGGAGGTCTTCGAGGGCCGTGCGCTGCGCTTCTTCGGCGAGACGCTGCGCCAGGCCGGCATCCTGATCCTCGGCTCGGCGGTCGTGATCTGGGGGATGGCGTTCATCCTCGGGCTCACCTGCGGAATCGAGGCGGCCTACTTCAACCGTGCGCTCGGCGCACCGGCCTACGCCGGCTTCTTCGGCGCCTGGTGCGAGCTGCGCGAGGTCCTGCCCTACGCCTTCGGCTACATGATGTCGGCGAAAGTCGGCACCGGCTTGGTCGCGGAGATCGGCGCGATGCGGATCTCCGACGAGATCGACGCGCTCGAGGTGATGGGCG
>CBFGZN010000192.1:0-5116 GCA_965653255.1 uncultured Solirubrobacterales bacterium
TTGTAAACCCTGATCGTGTAGCGCAGCACGTCGCCTGCGTCGACGACGCCAGGCGACGAGCCGTCGACTTGCAGCACCGCCGCCTTGTCGGCGTTGTCGGCGTAGACCTTCGCGAAGACGAGCATCTCGACCTGGCCCTCGAGATCGTCGAGCGTCGCGAACAGCATCGGATCGCCCTTGCGCGTGCGGATCTTCTTGCACTCGGTGATGATCCCGCCGACCGTCACCCACTCCTGGTCCTTGCGGTCGGGCAGATCGGCGATCGAGCAGTCGACCTTGCGCCGCAGCGCGTGGCGGACCTCCTTGAGCGGATGGCTCGACAGGAACAGGCCAAGCGTCTCTTTCTCCCAGGCGTTCAGCTCCGGGCGCTCGTCGGGCAGCGCCGGGACGGGCAGGTCGGGCTGACCGCCCGGGGCGCCTCCGGGAGCCGGCTCCTCGAGCTCGAAGATCGACCCTTGGCCGAGCAGCGCGTCCTGCTGCTGCTTCTGGCCGGCCCCCTGGGCCTGCTCGAGCACGGCGAGCATCCCCGAGCGCGTCGCACCGGTCGAGTCGAGCGCGCCGCACTTGATCAGCGCCTCGATCGCCTTCTTGTTGACCGCGCGCACGTCGACGCGGCGGCAGAAGTCCCACAGCGACGTGAACCGTCCGCCCTCCTCACGCGCGGCGAGGATCGCGTCGACGGCCGCTCCGCCGACGCCCTTGACCGCCTCGAGACCGAAGCGAACGTTGCCGTCGTGGACCTCGAAGTTGTGGCCGGACTCGTTGACGTCGGGCGGCAGCACCTCGATGCCCATGTCCTCGCAGCAGGAGACGAAGAACGGGACCTTGTCCTTGGTCGACATCACCGACGAGATCAGCGCGGCCATGTACTCGGCCGGATAGTTGGCGCGCAGCCAGGCGGTGCGGTAGGAGATCAGGCCGTAGCAGGCGGCGTGGCTGCGGTTGAACGAGTAGTCGGCGGCGGCCTCGTTGACCGCCCACAGCTCGTCGATCACCCGCTCCTGGGTGCCGCTGGCGCGCGCGCCCTCGAAGAAGCGCTCCTTGAGCGCCGCCATCGCGTCGCGGTTCTTCTTGCCGATCGCCTTGCGCAGGTCGTCGGCCTCGGCGCCGGAGAAGCCGGCGACCGACTTGGCGATCTGCATCGACTGCTCCTGGTAGAGGATCACCGAGTAGGTCGCCTCGGTGATCGGACGCAGCCGCTCGTCGATGTAGGTGACGGCCTCCGGGTTGCGCTTGTTGCGCGCGTAGGTGTCGATGTGGCGCATCGCACCGGGCCGGTAGAGGGCGTTGAGCGCGACGAGATCCTCGAACTCGGTCGGGCGGACCTTGCGCAGCGCGTCGCGCATGCCCTCGGACTCGAACTGGAACACGCCGACCGAGTCGCCGCGGGCCATCATCTCGTAGGTCTTGATGTCGTCGAGCGGCAGCGAAGCCATGTCCGGTTTCGGCCGGCCGGACTGCTCGATGATCCGCAGGCAGTCCTCGATCACGTCGAGGTTGCGCAGACCGAGGAAGTCCATCTTCAGTAGGCCGAGCTCCTCGACCGGCTTCATCGAGTACTGGGTGACGGTGCGGTAGGCACGCTCGCCGTCGACCGACGCACCGCGGTCCTCCATCAGCTGCAGCGGCACGATGTCGGTCAAAGGCCGGTCGGCGATCACGACCGCCGCGGCGTGGATGCCGGCGTTGCGGACGATTCCCTCGAGACCCTTGGCGGTGTCGATCACGCGCCGCGCGTCGGGCTCCTGGTCGTAGGCCTTCTTGAGCTCGGGCTCCTGCTTGAGGTACTCGTCGAAGGTCAGCGAGCGGCCCATCACCGGCTCGGGGATCAGCTTCGCGAGCCGGTCGCCGGTGCCGTAGTCGAGGCCGAGCACGCGCGCCGCGTCGCGCGTCGCGTTGCGCGGAAGCATCTTGCCGAAGGTGATGATCTGGGCGACCGACTCGCGGCCGTACTTCTCCGCGACGTAGCGCATCACGCGCTCGCGGCCCTTGACCGAGAAGTCGATGTCGATATCCGGCATCGACACGCGCTCTGGGTTGAGGAAGCGCTCGAACAACAGGCCGTAGGCGAGCGGGTCGACCTCGGTGATGTTCAGCGCGTAGGAGACGATCGAGCCGGCCGCCGAGCCACGACCCGGGCCGACGGCGATGCCGGAGTCCTTGGCGAACTTGACGAAGTCCCAGACGATCAGGAAGTAGGCGTCGAAGCCCATCCGGCCGATCACCTCGAGCTCCATGTTCAGCCGCTCGATCGCCTCGGCCGGGATCGGGTCGCCGTAGCGCTCGCGCAGCCCCTGCTCGGCGAGCTGGCGCAGAAAGGCCCCCTCGACCTCGCCGTTCGGCGTCGGATAGCTGGGAATCAGCATCTTGCCGAGCTCGATGTCGATCGCGCAGCGCTCGGCGATCTCCAGCGTCGTTGGCACGGCGTCGGGCCAGGCGGCGAACTGGTCGACCATCTCGGCCGAGTCCTTCAAGTAGAACTCGTTCGTGTCGAAGGTCAGCTTCGGCTCGGCGAGCGTGCTCTTGGTCTGGACGCAGAGCAGCGCTGAGTGGTTGTCGTAGTCCTCGCGGCCGAGGTAGTGGACGTCGCCGGTCGCGACCAGCGGCCGGCCGACCTCACGGGCGATCTTGACGATCCCCTCGTTGGCCTTGTCCTGCTCGGCGATGCCGTTCTTCTGGACCTCGAAGTAGACGTTGTCGGCGCCAAAGACCTGCATCAGCTGGTCGGCGTGGGCGCGCGCCTCGGCCGGGTTGTCAGCGATCAGCCGCTGGCAGAAGCGCGACGCCAGACAGCCGGTGAGCGCGATCACGCCCTCCGAGTGGCGGTCGAGCAGCTCCATGTCGACATTCGCCTTGCCGCGCTTGTAGCCCTCGAGGAAGCCGGCCGAGGTCAGCTTGACGAGGTTGCGGAAGCCCGCGTCGTCGGCCGCGAGCAGCGTCAGGTGGTTGCGCTCGTAGCGGACCGCCTCGGTCTTGCGGTCGTCGACGTAGTAGGCCTCGAGGCCGACGATCGGCTTGATTCCGTGCTTCTTGCAGGCCTTGTAGTGCTCGACCGCGCCGTTCATCACGCCGTGGTCGGTCAGCCCCAACGCCGGCTGCCCATATGCGGCCGCGCGCTCGGCGAGCTTGTCGATCTTCGCGGCGCCGTCGAGCAGCGAGTACTCGGAGTGGACGTGGAGGTGAGCGCAGGTCACGGAGCGTCGAATATACGCACGCGACAAGACGGCTCCGAACCGTTACGCAAGAGCCCCCGCTCTTTGCGGAAACGTTACGAAGTGCGCTATTCGTCGTCGCCGGAAGCGAGGGCGATACCGGCGGCCACAACGGCCGCGACGACGCCGGCGGCGATCAGCTTCGAGCGGTTCTGACCCAGCTTGCGCTTGGCGACACGCGACCCGATCTGCCAGACGATCCAGCCGAGCGCGGTGTAGCCCTTGGAGCTCATTGCCCGCCCTTACCCGTCCTTGCGGTTCCGAATCCCGTGAGCCATCCGCGACTGGAGCGTCCAGAGCTCGATGAAGCCGGGGCTGGACTGCTGCGAGAACAGGCCGCCGGACTCGCCAAAGCCGGCGAGCGCCTCGTCGTAGAGGGCGTTCGGCGAGCTGCGTGCGACGACCTGGGCGCGGCCCTTGAACAGCCGCACGGTGATCTCCCCCGTGCACTGCTCGTTGACCGAGTCCATGTAGGCATCGAGGTTCTCGCGCAGCGGCTCGTACCAGAGGCCGGCATAGACGAGGAAGGCCCACTGCTCGTCGAGCGAGCGCTTGAAGCGGTTCTGGTGGATCGTGCCGACGAGCTTCTCGAGCTCCTGATGCGCCGGCAGGATGACCGCGGCGGCCGGGACCTCGTAGAGGTCGCGCACCTTGAGGCCGACGATCCGGTCCTCGATGTGGTCGACCGTGCCGACACCGTGGCGTGATGCGATCTCGGCGGTCCGGTCGATCAGGTCGACCAGATTGAGTCGTTCGCCGTTCAGCGAGACCGGGCAGCCGCGCTCGAAGCCGATGACCAGATCCTCCGGCTCGTCGGGCGCCTCACGCGGATCGGCGACCAGCTCGAAGACGTCGTCGCGCGGCGGCTCGCCAAGGTCCTCGATCGGGCCGCCCTCCGAAGAGCGTCCCCAGATGTTGTCGTCGATCGAGTACGGCGGCGCCTCGGTCCCTCCCTTGACGGGGATGCCGTGCTCGCGGGCGTAGGCGATCTCCTCCTCGCGACCCATCTTCCAGTTGCGCACCGGCGCGACGATCTTCATCTCGGGCGCGTAAGCCAGTACGGCGGAATCGAGTCGCACCTGGTCGTTGCCCTTGCCGGTACAGCCGTGGGCAACCGCGTCGCAGCCGTGCTCGCGCGCCTTCTCGACCGCGACCTTGGCGATCAGCGGCCGGCCGAGCGCTGTGAACAGCGGATAGCCGCCGCCGTAGAGGGCGTTGGCCTTGATCGCCGGCAGGACGTAGTCGCGCGCGAACTCCTCGCGCGCGTCGACGATCTCGCAGGTCAGCGCGCCGAGGTCGAGCGCCTTGCCGCGCACGACGTCGTAGTTCTCGCCGGGCTGGCCGAGGTTCAGGCAGAGCGCGACGACCTCGGCCCCGTAGTGGTCCTGGATCCACTTCAGCATCACCGACGTGTCGAGGCCGCCCGAGTAGAGCAGCAGCACGCGGCTGACGTCGCCGGGCCCGGCCTCGTAGGAGCCGAGCGGAGTCGAGTCGTTCTGGTCGCTCATCGGTCGCGGAACCTACCTCAGAGCGCCGCGCCGACGCGCGCGACGGCCTCGTCGATCTCCTCGTCGGAGACGGTCAGCGGCGGCAGCAGGCGGATCGTGTCGGGGCCGGTGGCGTTGACGACCAGCTGCTGTTCGAGCAGCAGGCGCAGCGCGAGGTCAGGGGCTTGCTCGCAGGCGAAGGCGACCATCAGCCCACGGCCGCGGACCTCGACGCCGAGCGCTGCGAGACCGAGCAGCAGCCGCTCGCCCTTGCGCGCGACGGCGGCGAGGAAGTCGGGGTCGTCGACGACGTCGAGCACGACGTTGGCGCCGGCGGCGATCACCGGGCCACCGGCGAACGTCGAGCCGTGGTCGCCGGGCTCGAAGACGCCGGCGAGCTTCGGGCCGATCACGAGC
>CBFGZN010000193.1:0-5111 GCA_965653255.1 uncultured Solirubrobacterales bacterium
GCCATGCGTAGGGAGTCCTCATGAGCCGAACTGCTCCAGGAAGCGAACGTCGTTGTCGAAGAACAGCCGCAGGTCCGGCACGCCGTGGCGCAGCATCGCGATCCGCTCGATGCCCATTCCGAACGCGAAGCCCTGGACCTTGTCGGGGTCGTAGCCGTTCTCGCGCACGAAGCCGAGCACATTCGGGTCGACCATCCCCGAGCCGAGGATCTCGATCCAGCCCGACCCCTTGCAGAGCGGGTCGCGCGAGCCGTCCTTCATGTAGCCCGAGCCGCCGCAGTTGAAGCCGTCGCCCGCGCCATTGCGGCAGAGATTGCAGTGCGAGCCGTCGGCGAGGTATCCCTTTCCCTGGCACTTGAAGCACGAGACGTCGACCTCGACACTCGGCTCGGTGAACGGGAAGTAGTGCGGCCGCAGCCGGATCTCGCGCTCCGCCCCGAAGATCGCCCGCACGAACTCGAGCAGCACGCCCTGGAGGTCGCCGAGAGTGATGTCGGTGTCGATCGCCAGGCCCTCGATCTGGTGGAACATCGGCGTGTGGGTGGCGTCGTGGTCGCGCCGGTAGACCTTTCCCGGGACGATGATGTAGATCGGCGGCTCCTGCAGCTCCATCGCCCGCACCTGCATCGGCGAGGTGTGGGTGCGCAACAGCACGTCGTCGGAGAAGTAGAAGGTGTCTTGGAGCATCCGCGCCGGATGGCCGGGTGGGTGGTTGAGCGCGGTGAAGTTGTAGTAGTCGAACTCGACCTCGGGACCCTCGGCGACGGCGAAGCCGAGGCCGAGGAAGACGTCCTCGATCTCACGCCGCGTCTCGGTGATCAGGTGCAGGTGGCCGGTCTTGCGCGGCGGATCGCCGGGCAGCGTCACGTCGATCGCGTCGGAGCGCAGCCGCGCGTCGAGCTCGGCGCCGTCGAGTGCCGCGACCCGCTGCTCGAGCTGCGTCTCGAGCGCCTGCTTAACCTGGTTGCCGCCCTTGCCGACCGGGCCGCGCTGCTCCGGCGGCAGGTCCTTGATCGAGCGCAGCATCTGCGGCAGCTCGGCCTTGCGGCCGAGGTATTGGATGCGCAGCTGCTCGAGGTCCGCGGCCGTCGCGGCAGCGGCGATCGCCGCCTCGGCCTCGGCGCGGATCTCCTGCAGGCGGGCCGGGGCGTCAGACATTGGCGGCCATCCTATTCCTGAGCTCGTAGAGCCCGACGGTCGCGGCCATCGCGGCGTTGAGCGACTCGGGGCCGTCGGCCGCGATCGGGATCCGCCCCACGGCGTGAGCGGCGTCGAGCAGCGGACCCGGCAGACCCGCCCGCTCGGCGCCGACGCAGAGCACGACCGTAGGCCGGCCTCCGGCGCCGCCGCTCGCCACGGCAAGCGCGGACACCGCTTCGCCGAGCGTCCGCTCGGCGCCACCGTCGAGCGCCAGCTTGAAGCCGGGCAGCTCTCCGAACACCGCGCGCGCGGGCGGCCGGGCGAAGACCGACCCCATGCTCGCGCGAACCGCCTTCGGCCCGAACGGGTCGGCGCAACCGGAGCCGAGAATCACCGGCCCGTCACAGAGTGCGTGCGCAGCGCGGATCACTGTGCCGACGTTGCCGGGGTCGCCGACGCCGTGCAGGTAGACGCAGACGGCACCGACCGGCTCCGACCAGCGCTGCCGGTAGACGCCGATCACGCGCGCGCCGGAGCCGAGCGAGCTGACCCGGTCGAGCAGCTCCGGCTCGACGTCCTCGCCGGAGCGCAGCAGGACCTCCGGCGTCCAGCCCGCTGCCTCGGCGGCAGCGATCAGGTCCTCGCCCTCGGCCACGAAGAGACCACTGGCGTCCCGCTCCTTCTTGCGCTGGAGCTTGTGGATCTGCTTGAGCTGCTGGTTGTCGCGTGAAGTGATCATCTGGGGTGTCTGGTCGGAAATTCGGTCCTAGAACGAGAAAGGGCGCCACTCTGGGCGCCCCGGGAAGATCGATCGACCGCTGACCTGGAATCAGGCAGCGGCCGCCTCCCGGGCGGTCTCGGCAAAACGTCGGAAAGTCTCGGGGTCGCGCACGGCGATGTCGGCGAGCACCTTGCGGTCGAGCTCGACGCCGGCCAGTTTGAGGCCGTGCATGAACGTGCCGTAGGTCATCCCCTCACGGCGCGCGGCGGCGTTGATCCGCTGGATCCAGAGGCGGCGGAACTCGCGCTTCTTGTTGCGACGATCGCGGTAGGCGTAGCTGTCGGCCTTGAGCAGGGCCTCCTTGGCCCGCTTGTAGCTGGAGTTCGCCTGACCGCGGTAGCCCTTGGTCCGCTCGAGCGTTGCCCGACGCTTCTTCTTCGCGTTCAGTGAGCGCTTGACGCGTGCCACTAGCCGATCATCCCCTTGACGCGCGCCTCATCGACCTTCGCGACCTCGACCGGACGGCCGAGCTTGCGCTTGCGCTTGGCGCTCTTCTTCTCGAGGATGTGGCTGGTCATGCCGTGACGAGCCTTCAGCTTGCCGCTGCCGGTCTTCTTGAAGCGCTTCTTGGCGCCGGAATGTGACTTCATCTTGGGCATGACGAGCCGGTATTGAAGCAGACCGCGCGTGCGGTCTAGGCAGTGGGCTGCTCGTCAGCGGCCTTCGGCGACTCGGCAGCAGCCTCCGCGGGTGCCTCGGGAGCCGCCTCAGAAGCGGGCTCAGCCGCATCCTCAGCCGCCTTCTTCGGCAGCGGCGATAGCAGCATCGTCATGTTGCGGCCGTCCTGGATCGGCCGCTGGTCGATCACGCCGAGGTCGGCGACGTCCTCGGCGAGCCTCATCAGCAGCGCCACCCCGCGCTCCGGGTGTGTCTGCTCGCGGCCGCGGAACATGATCGTCACCTTGACGCGATCGTCGCCGGACAGGAAGCGGACGACGTGGTTCTTCTTCGTCTCGTAGTCGTTGTCCGCGATCTTCGGGCGCAGCTTGATCTCGCGCACGTTGACCTGCTTCTGATGCTTGCGCGCGGCCTTCGCCTTCTGCTCCTGCTCGTACTTGTACTTCGAGTAGTCGAGCACGCGACAGACCGGCGGACGGGCGTCCGGCGCCACCTCGACCAGATCGAGATCGCGCGAGCGCGCGTAGTCGAGCGCCTTGGCGATCTCCAGCACGCCGACCTGCTCGCCGTCCTCGCCGATCAGCCGCACCTCGCGAACGCGGATGCGCTCGTTGATGCGAGTGTCGTCGCGGTCCGGCGGACGCCGGTCGAACCTACGCGGAACCGGCACTACGCGAAGGCTCGGCTAGACGTCAAAGGCGAGAGGGAGTCGGGGCGGGCACGGAGCGTCAACGGCAAGGGGTGCGCTTGGTTTCGGTGCCCGGCATTCGTCGGCGAGTATAGCGGCGGTCGCGCCTACCGACGCGCGGAAACCTCTGCGGCCGCCCGCTCGGCGAACTCGGCGACGGTGAGGCTGCCGAGATCGCCCTCGCCGTGGCGACGGACTGAGACGTTGCCGGCCTCGAGCTCCTTGTCGCCGAGGATCAGCATGTAAGGGGCCTTGCGCAGCTCGCCGTCGCGGATCTTACGGCCGACCGACTCAGTGCGATCGTCGACCTCGACACGTAGCCCGGAGGCGCGCAGCTCTGATGCGACACGCTCAGCCTGATCGACGTGACGGTCCGAGATCGGCAGCACGAGCGCCTGGACGGGCGCCAGCCAGAGTGGGAACTCGCCGGCGTAGTGCTCGATCAGGATGCCGATGAAGCGCTCAAAGCTGCCCATCAGGGCGCGGTGGATCATCACCGGGCGGTGATCGGCGTTATCCACGCCGGTGTAAGCAAGATCGAAGCGCTCGGGCATCGAGTAGTCGAGCTGAACGGTGCCGAGCTGCCAGGAGCGACCGATCGAGTCGGTCATGTGAAGGTCGATCTTCGGCCCGTAGAAGGCGCCGTCGCCAGCGTTGACCTCGAAGTCGAGCCCTTTCTCGACCAGCGCTGCCTCGAGCGCGCCCTCGGCGCGGTCCCACATCTCGTCGCTGCCGACGCGCTTGTCGGGGCGGGTCGAGAGCTCCAGCCGCGGCTCGAAGCCGAAGATGTCGTAGATGAAGAAGCCAAAGTCCAGGCAGCGCTGGACCTCCTCCTTGACCTGGTCCTCGGCGCAGAAGATGTGGGCGTCGTCCTGGGTGATGTGGCGGACGCGCAGCAGGCCGTGGAGCGTGCCGCTCGGCTCGTGGCGGTGGACCAGGCCGGCCTCCGAGTAGCGGATCGGCAGGTCGCGGTAGGAGCGCCGGTCCTCCTTGTAAATCTGGATGTGCGCCGGACAGTTCATCGGCTTCAGGCCCATTGGCTTGTCCTCGACGTCGGTGAAGTACATGTTCTCGCGGTAGACGTCCCAGTGGCCCGACTGCTTCCAGAGGTCGACGTCGTAGAGGATCGGCGTGCGCACCTCGCGGTAGCCGCGCTTGGCGTTCTCGGTCCGCCAGAGGTCGGTCAGCTGGGTCCAGATCTGGGCGCCGTTGGGCTGCCAGAACGGCGAGCCGGGCGAGAGCTCGCTGAACATGAACAGGTCGAGCTCCTTGCCGAGCTTGCGGTGGTCGCGCTTGCGCGCCTCCTCGAGCCGCTCGAGGTGCGCAGCGAGATCCTCCTTCGCCAGGAACGCGGTGCCGTAGACGCGTGTCAGCATCGTGCGGCTGGAGTCGCCGCGCCAGTAGGCACCGGCGACGCTGGTCAGCTTGAACGCCTTAATCCGCTTGGTGCCGGGCGCATGTGGCCCCCGGCAGAGATCGGTGAACGGGCCGTTGCGGTAGAGCGAGACCGTCTCGACCCCTTCGTTCTTCACGAGGTCCTCGATCAGCTCGACCTTGTAGTCCTGGCCCTCGGCCTTGAACCGCTCGATCGCCTCGGCGACTGGTAGCTCCGAGCGCTCGAACTGCTCGTCGGCCTTGATGTGCTCGCGCATCTTCTGCTCGATGCCCTCGAAGTCGGCGTCGGAGAGCTTGACCCCCTCGGGGAACTCGAAGTCGTAGTAGAAGCCGTCCTCGATCGGCGGGCCGATCGACACCTTGACGCCCGGGTACAGCTCGGTGACCGCCGTCGCCAGCACATGGGCGGCGTCATGGCGGATCAGCCAAAGCGCGTCCTCCCCGCGCTTCGCCGTCACGATCTCGAGCTGGGCGCCACCCGGCACCGGC
>CBFGZN010000194.1:0-5088 GCA_965653255.1 uncultured Solirubrobacterales bacterium
GATCGCGACCGTGCCCGACAACGAGTTGCCACGGATGCGCAACGATAAGATCGACGAGCACTCGCTGGAAGTAATGCGGGAGCGTCGAGAGCTGAACGCCGAGGCGATCCGGCTGGCCGCATACACGGGTCTGCGCTTCGGCGAGCTCCGCGCTCTCCTATGGCGCGATGTGGATTGGTCCGGCGAGAGCCTTCACGTCCGGCGGAACGCGCCAGCGGATGCACCCGTCAAAGCGCCGAAGTCCGGTCGGGGTCGGTCGGTTCCATTGATCGCACCAGCGCTTGCGGCATTGGATCGGATCTCGAAGGTCGGCTACGACACAGGCCCAGATGATCTCGTGTTGCCGACTCGAACGGGAGGCATGTTGGAGTCCGGACGGGTACGAAAGGCCTTCTATCGAGGCCTTGCCAACGCTGGGCTCGGGCGTTTACGGAAGAAGGACAACCCCATGACCTTCCACGATCTGCGCCACACGTTCGGGACGCTGGCGGTGCGCAAGCTGCCCGTGACCGACGTGCAGGCGTACATGGGGCACGCGGATATCCAGACGACCATGCGCTACGTCCATCATGTGCCAAGGACCGATGCCGCGCGGCGGTTGTCGGAGGCGTTCGACGCGGATCTCGTCGGGCCCGCCGATACGACGTCAGATACCGCTGCTGCCTGAGCTGTTCTGACTCCCCGTCCGCCCGGGCGCCGGGATTGCCGTTTCGGCTGTCTCCGCTAAGGGTCGGCGCTTGCGGGTCTTCACGCAAGCCGCTCGCTGCGCTCGGGCTCTCGCCCGTTGGCTCCCCCTGACGGGTGACGTTCCGCCCGCTTCATAGCGCCGGTTCCCGCTTCGTCAACCAACGGCCCCGGAGTCTCCGGGGCAAGACGAAAGGGAGTCCAGATGAACAGCGTCAACATCACCGGCCGCCTGACCCGCAAGCCGGAGCTGGTCGAGACCAAGGCCAACATCCAGATCTCGACGCTGCGCGTCGCGATCCCGCGCCGCGGCGACAACGGAGCCGTCTTCTGCGACGTCAAGACCTTCGGCAAGCAGGCCGCCGCCTGCGTCAAGCACCTCGATAAGGGCCGCCTGGTCGCGATCGAGGGCCGCCTCGAGCTCGACCAGTGGGAGTCCAAGGGCCAGAAGCGCTCCCGCCTCTACATCGTCGGCGAGCGCGTCGAGTTCATCGACCGGCCCATTGACGACGAGCCCGCGCAGACCGCTGGAGAGGAGCCCATGGCTGAGAGCGAGCCGGAGGCCGTCGCTCAGGCCGCGTAAGAAGTAAGGCCCGCGGCCTCACGGGGTCGCGGGCCCGACTTCCGGCTACGAGGCTTGAGGTGGGTCCGGAGCATTCAAGATGTCACTCCACTTCACCCAGATCTCGGGATTCAGGACTCCGAAATGCAGGTCGCCATCCTCCGTATCCGATAACGAGAATCCGATGTGCTTGAGCCACTCTTGGAAACGCTCTCCTACCGGCTTTGAAAGTTCATCCAGTTCATCGAAGGATGTAGCCGCGTCAGCAGGCGGTAATTGTTGAAGCGCCTGAATCGCCCTCCGCCATGCATCTCCAAGAATGCGCTCGCCACGGGCCGGATCCACATTGACTTCTCGCTCGGGGACGGCGTCCATTTCAGCCGCGATGTAAGCAGTTGACGTGCATATCGCGTGAAACCCCTCTACGAGAGAATGAGCTATGGCCTCTACATCTAGATCGCGCTGGTATTGAATTGAAGCAGTGCGGATGCTCTGGTAGAACCTGTCGACGACAATGTGAAAATCGGTCAGGTGGAGGCCTTCCCGAGAGTCCGGATGCATGCTCCACAGCGCGCGCTCCACGCGATACTCCTCGCAGGCAACTCCAACTATCCCGCTGTATGTGCCTTCCGCTGTACCTCGTGCCTGCTTACGACGTAGACGTAAGTCGGACATGGATTCGCCCCGACTTCCTACGACGATGTGTAGAGCCTCGTGCTCGAAGGTGTGTAGGGCTTGGGCCGGCTCGGCCTCGAAACTAAAGATGCTGGCGTCAACGATGATGTCGATGCTGCCATCGGGCTGCGCAATTGTCTTCGCCACAGCAAACGCGAACTCTCGTTCTTGTTCGTAGGCCTCTGCATAGTCGGGGTCGTCAACGATCGTCTCCCGTACAGCGTTAGCAAACTCCGTCGTCACCTTGACACGAATATGCTCGTGGTCTGGGACAAGAGCGGCTAGTCCTGCAACAGCAGCACTGAGTGAGTCGACGTCAAAGTCGTCCTGTGGAAAGCTCAGCGACAAGTCCATAGTTCTTCCTCTCGGAACTCTGACACCACGAGCGGCGGAGCCCAGGGACCACCCGGCTTGGACCGCCCGCCTTGATTTTCGCACCCCCTTCGGGCGCGCGGACTGCGGCGGGACGGCCCCGCACCGGGCGGGGCCCTTCCCGAAGGAGTAGTTCGGTGGCGATCCGTTCCCTGGTGTTGGCAGACCAAGACCGCAGATTGCGCGAGCAGTTGGCGCACGAGCTTCGGGCCGATGGGTATGCGGTGACCTGCGTGCCGGCGGGGTCCGCACTCGCGACAGCGATCAAGCAAGCGCAACCGTGCGCATTGGTGCTCGGCGACTTCGACGGGCCAGGTGCGAATGCTCGGCTGATCGAGCGATTGCGGTCGGGGAAGCTGACGGGCGAGCCCGACGTGACGCCTGTATTGGTGCTGACCGTGGACGCGAGCGAGCTCGCGTTGCTGCGGTGCTTCGAGGCCGGGGCGGACGACTTCCTGGCGAAGTCAGCCAGCTATGTCGAGCTGCGAGCTCGGTTGCGCGCGCTGCTGTGGCGGTGCGCGGGGGAGCGGGCGCCGAGGCAGGTGCGGGTTGGGGCGTTACTGGTCGACCTTGACGAGCTAAAGGCATGGTGGGCCGGGCAGATGCTCCAATTGACGGCGGTGGAGTTCAACCTGCTCGCGTTCCTAGCGACCGAGCCCGAGCGGGTCTGGACCCGTGAGGAGCTGCTGCGGGAGGTATGGGGATACCAATCGATCGGCAGAACGCGCACCGTTGATGCGCACGCCGGTCGGTTGCGGCGCAAGCTCGTCCAGGCCGGAGCCGAGGACTGGATCGTCAGTCGGCGGGGTATCGGCTACCGCCTCACCGAGGAGGCCGGATGGCTCGTCGAGCCACCGACCAAGTGCTGAAGGCCGAGAGTAGGTTGAGTGCATGGACGACCCGCGTGTGTTCGAAGTAGTGCTGAGCCCGGAAGAGGAGGGTGGATACAGCGTGTTCGTGCCCGAGCTTCGAGGGGTTGCGACCCAAGGCGAGACGCGCGAGGAGGCGCTCGAAATGGCCAAGGAGGCAATAGAGGGGTATCTCGAATCCCTGGCTGGGGACGATGCCCCGATCACTGTCGAGGTTCGACCGCTCGATCCGTCCGCCTGAAAGGCGCGATCGGCCAGGCTCCCGGATCAGAACCTGGCCGCTAGCCGGCTGTTAGCTGTACGTCGTCGTCTTCGAAGATCGCTCTGATCTCGAGCTTGCCGCCAAGTCCCGCGATATAGCGGTCGAGGGTGGAGAGAGTGATATCTCCCTGGCGCTCGATCCGGGACACGTTCTCTTGGCTGACGCCGAGCGCCTCCGCGAGGTTCTCCTGGCTGAGACTGCGCTGCTTGCGCAGCTCGTTGAGCGCAACCTCGAACTGCAGCAGCCGGCGCTCGGCTGCGACGTCTTTCTCGTCCTGGTGGGTCTGGATACGCCGGCCACGAATCTTCTGCCAGCTGGTGTTCGCCATGGTGCCTTCTCCTTAGCCTGTTGCCTATCCCGTCTTGCGGTTGATCTCTGCCAAGTGCTCGTCGAACAGCCGGTCTGCGATTGGGATGTTGCGCTCGTACCAGCCCTTCCAGTCGTTGCGCTTGTCGCCGCCGACCAACACGATTGCGTTGCGCTCCGGGTCGAAGGCGAACAGCGCGCGGATGCTCCCGCCGAATGCCCGTAGCTCCTTCATGTTCTTGTGGCGCGATCCCTTGATCGTGTCTACCGCCGGGCGACCAAGCGCGGGACCTTTCATCTCCAGCAGGTCGAGCGCTCCCGCGACGGCTTTGAACTCGCGGTCGGGGAGAGAGGTGATCCATTGCTCGGCCTCAGCGGTGAACTCGATTTCGAATGCCCCCACGGCCCTCATTATAACGTACGCATTCTAGAACGCAAACGTTCTGTAGCTCTGCCTGTGTAACGGCTCTGTGACGATCGCGTCCACCTGGCCCGCGACCGGCGATCCGGGTCTAGGATCGCCGGACCAATTCAAGTAGTGCCCCCCGCACCTGGTTGAAGCAGGCCGGGGGGCGTGGCGCCCGAGCCGAGACTCGGACACGGCCC
This sequence comes from uncultured Solirubrobacterales bacterium, assembly GCA_965653255.1. Lineage (GTDB taxonomy): Bacteria > Actinomycetota > Thermoleophilia > Solirubrobacterales > Thermoleophilaceae > JAAYBF01. Next base: position 4,337 of record CBFGZN010000194.1, read on the forward strand.
GCACGCTAGCGCTGCGATCGCCGCCACGGTCTCGTCTGGGCGCCTCCTACCAAGGAGGTACCGAGATGCCCCTGCTGGATCGCCCGGAGTTTCGGGCTTGGCTTGATCGCCGCAATGAAGAACGCGCTGACGAGTCGGACGGCCCGCCGACGATCTGCGCAGATTGCCGTGGCCCCCTGACCCCGGAGGTCGAAAGCGACAGATGCCTGGTCTGTCTGGCCGAGCAGTTCGGCACCGAGACCGCCGAGGCATGGCTCGCCGATGTGATCGCGGGCTTCGCCCGTGCGGCCGTCACCGATCGCGGCGTGCTGGCTCAGATGCTCGCCGAGCTCGTCGGTCATGCGGCCGAGATCGTTGAGCTCCACTCACCGCCGACGGAATCCGTCTAACCGCTTCTCGCGGGCACGAGGTTCCTCCCGCCTCGTGTCCCGCGGAAGGCCATCCCGTGGAGCCTTGCTTGCAGTCATATCTCCAGCGCTCAGACTGAAGCGTGGCGCTTGGGTTTGACGGAGCCGGTCGTATACGCGGCTCGCCTGGGCAGACGCCGGTCCGGCACGTAATGTCCCTCGGATGCCGATCAGCCAGGCATCGTCTCTAGACAGCCTCCTTCCGACTTTGAGCGGAGATGGCAAGGACTTTGAGCGGCTCGCGAAATGGTTCCTAGAGAACGATCCGACTTGGAGCGCGACGTATAGGCGGGTGTGGCTGTGGAACGAGTGGCCCGGGAGGTGGGGGGGCGAATGCGGGATCGG
>CBFGZN010000195.1:0-5066 GCA_965653255.1 uncultured Solirubrobacterales bacterium
TCGGGGTAGCGCGCCATCAGCGCCTCGATCCGCTCGCGCAGCGCCGCCGGGACCTCGGCCTCCGAGACTTCGGGGATCGTCGCCGGGGGCTTGTCGAGATCGACCGCCTCGTCCCAGCCGAGCGGGATCAGGCGACGGTCTGTCCTGCCGTTGTTAGTAACGCGCGCGCTCACCGGTCGATCCCCCCGAGGATCGGGTCGAGCATCGCTACGTTGGCGATCATGTCGGCGAGCAGGCCGCCCTCGCTCATCTCGGCGAGCGCCTGCAGGTTGACGAAGCTGGGGTCGCGTACGTGGACGCGTGCCGGCTTCGCCGAGCCGTCGGCGAGGATGTAGCAACCGAGCTCGCCGCGCGGCGACTCGACCGCCTCGTAGGCCTCGCCGGCTGGCACGCGGAAGCCCTCGGTGACGAGCTTGAAGTGGTGGATCAGCGCCTCCATCGACGTCGCCAGCTCGTGGCGCGGCGGCAGCGCGACCTTGCGGTTGGTCGTGATGAACGGCCCCTCCGGCAGGCCGTCGAGCGCCTGCTCGACGATCTTGCACGACTCGCGCATCTCGGCCATTCGGACGCGGTAGCGGTCGTAGCAGTCGCCGATCGTGCCGACCGGGATCTTGAAGTCGAAGTCCTCGTAGGAGGAGTAGGGGTCCGCCTTGCGCAGGTCCCAGGGATCGCCGGCTGCACGCAGCAGCGGACCGGTGACGCCGAGCTCGAGCAACCGCTCCTTCGGCACCGCGCCGACGTTCTTCATCCGCTGCAGCCAGATCTCGTTCTTGTCGAGCAGCGCCTCGTACTGGTCGATCCGCGCCGGGAACAGCGCCAGGAACTCGCGGCACTTCTGCTCCCAGCCGGGCGGGATGTCGTCGATCACGCCGCCGACCTGGAAGTAGCGCGTGTGCATCCGCTGGCCGGTCGACATCTCGAACAGGTCGAGGATGTGGTCGCGCTCGCGCAGGCCCCACCAGGGCATCGTGATCGCGCCGATGTCGAGCGCCGAGGTGCCGAGCCAGAACAGGTGGCTGGCGATCCGGTTGAGCTCGAGGTGGATCACGCGCAGGTACTGGGCCCGCTTCGGCACCTCCTCCTCGAGCAGCGTCTCGACGGTGCTGCAGTAGGACATCGCGTTGGCGAAGTAGGCGAGGTAGTCCATCCGCTCGACGAACGTGATCGCCTTCCAGTACTGCTGGGTCTCCATCGACTTCTCGATGCCGGTGTGGACGTAGCCGATGATCGGCTTGACCTCGCGCACCGTCTCGCCCTCGAGCGTGCAGAGCAGGCGCAGCACGCCGTGGGTCGCCGGGTGGTGCGGCCCGAGGTTGAGCGTGAAGAGCTCGGTCTCCGGCTCGAGCTCGGCGGTTGACGCCGCCGCGCCGTGGGCGACGCGCTCCAGCGTGACCGACTTCTCACGCTCGCGATACGGCGCTGCGAGCGGGTCCGGCGTCGCCGGCTGATTCGGCTCGTCACTCATACCAGCGCGGGAGCTTGTGCTCGTTGTGGGTGAACAGGACCGGCTCGCCGCCGACCGGGAAGTCGCGCCGCTGCGGATGGCCCTCGTAGTCCTCGGGCATCAGGATGCGTCGCGGGTCCGGGTGGCCGTCGAACAGCACGCCGAACATGTCGTAGACCTCGCGCTCCTGGTGGTTCGCGGTCGGGAAGATGTCGACGACGCTCGGCACGACCGGGTCCTCGACCGTCACGCGCGTCTTCACGCCAAGTCGCTCGACCCTCGCGCGCGAGAGCAGCTGGTAGTGGACGCCGAGCCGCGGCTGCTCGGGCAGGTAGTCGACGCCGTGCAGGCTGGCGAGGAACTCGTACGGCTGCTCGTCCGCGTCGCGCAGGTAGGCGAGCACGTCGCGCACGCGCGCGGGAGCCACCTCGAGCATCGCCTGCTCGTGGGCGTAGTGGGTGCCGAGCACCGCCTCGTCGGCGACGGCGGCGCGGACGCGCTGGGCGATCGACTCGAGCCCGGCAGCGTCAGGCACTGCTCTCCTCGGTTCCCTCCGCCTGGTACCGCTCGCGCCAGCCGAGCGACGGGTCCTGCGTGATCTTGTCCTGCAGCTTGTTGATCCCGTACATCAGCGCCTCCGGCCGCGGCGGACAGCCGGGGATGTAGACGTCGACCGGCAGGAACTTGTCGGCGCCGGCGACGACCGCGTAGTTGTTGAACATGCCGGCGCTCGACGAGCAGGCGCCCATCGCGATCACCCACTTCGGCTCCAGCATCTGGTCGTAGATGCGGCGGATGACCGGCGCCATCTTGATCGACACGCGGCCGGACAGGATGATCATGTCGGCCTGGCGCGGGGAGGCGCGCACGACCTCGGCGCCGAAGCGCGAGATGTCGTTGCGCGGCGAGCCGATCACGGTGATCATCTCGATCGCGCAGCAGGCGAGGCCGAAGCCGAGCGGCCAGCAGGCGTTGCGGCGCGCCCAGTTCTGGGCCTTCTCGAGCGTCGTCAGCATCACGCGCTCCTCGACGTACTCGTCGAGTGCGCGTCCGTCGAGGTCGCCGCGCAGCATCTGCTGGGCGGAGAGCTGCTTGGCCCGGAACGCCTCCGGCGACTCGATGGGCGCTGCAGGGGTCCGCGTTATTTCCACTCGAGCGCTCCCCTCCGCCAGACGTACCCGAAGGCAACGAACAGCAGCGCGATGAAGAGCGCCGTCTCGACCAGCGCGAAGAGGCCGACCGCCTCGAGCTGGACGGCGATCGGGTAGAGGAAGACGACCTCGATGTCGAACAGGATGAACAGCATCGCGATCAGGTAGAAGCTGATTCCGAAGCGGAAGCTCTTCTGGACGTCCGAAGGCAACCCACACTCATAGGGCTCGCCCTTGGTCTTGTTCGGGCGTCGTGGACCGAGGACGTTGTTCGCCACGGTGAAGACGGTGCCGACGGTGATTCCGAGGGCGAGGAAGACGAGGGCGGGGAGGTAAGCGCTGAGCACTGGGGCACGGATGTATAACGAGGTTTGTGCGGAGTTGCTACATAGTGCGAAAGTGCGCTAACGAGGGGGGCTTCTGAGCCAGGTACACATGGTGGTTGGGATCGCGGTGCTGGCGACCAATGGGGTCGCTGGCGTGTGGGGCGCCGTGGCCTGGCTGCGCAAGGACCCGTCGGTCTGGTTCTGGTACCTGTTGCGTGTCGCGCAGGCGTCGGTGGTGATCCAGGCGCTGATCGGCTTCGGCCTGCTGGCTCAGGGCATGCGCGCGCCCGACAGCCTGCACGCCGTCTACGGCGTCGCCCCGCTGGCGATCACCTTGTTCAGCGAGGGAATGCGCGTTGGCGTCGCCCAGCGCGAGCTAGAGGATGTCGACATCGACGGCATCGACCGCGCTGAGCAGATCGTGATCGCACGCAAGGTCGCGCTCGCCGAGATGGGCGTGATGACGATCGGGGTGCTGATGATCCTGACGCTGGCTTTGCGCGCATACCAGACCGGTTCCTGAGCAATTCTCGAGCACTCCGTAACTCCCGCCCCGATGGTTCGTTAGGTAGATCAATGGGAAAGCTTGCGTCAACGCCGACCGATCTCGTGTTCGAGGAGCAATCGATGACGATCGACGCTGATCCCGAGCGCCTCGGTGAGGCGCGTGAGTGGGCGCATCGCGCAGCCAGCCAGGCTGGTCTCGACGAGTCCGACTGCTACCAGGTCAAATTGGCGATCAGCGAGGTCGTCGCCAACGCGATCCAGCATGGGTCGAAGAACAGTGGCGACCAGATCGGCATCGCCGCCTTCGAGGCTGACGGCTCGCTGATCTTCGAAGTGCGCGACAACGGCACCTTCGAGGCGCCGCTGAACCGGGCCACGGTCGACGACGAGAGCGGCCGCGGTCTCGAGCTGGTGACGCTGATGATGGACGAGGTCCACATCAGCTCGACCGGCGAGGGCAGCCTGATGCGCTTCTCGAAGTCGCTTTCCTAGCGAACGCGCAGAGTGCCGTGCATGCCCTTCTCGTCGTGGTCGGCGACGGTGCAGATGAAGCGGTAGTCACCCGGCGGGAGGTCGACGGTCAGGCCGCGCTCCTGGCCGGCGGGGAAGCTGCGTAGCCGTCCGACGACGTTGTCGCCATCGAGGATCTCGATGTTGTGGGCGAGTGTGCCGCGGTTGTCGAGCTCGATCCGCTGACGCGTCCCTCTGGGCGGCGCTCCCTTGACTGTTACGCGATTGGGAGAGAAGACGTACTCCTTCGCCTTGACCGTCAACGGCTGTCCCGCGGCGACCGTCGCGGGCAGGTCCGGCGGTTCGTTCGAGCCGCCGCATCCGACCACTCCGAGCAGTGCTCCAACGAGGCAGAGAGTCCGTCCGAGGGGCATCGTCATGGGGCGGCGGATACTATGCGCCCGCCGTGACGCGCCCCACCACTCGCATTCGCGCCCGCCGAGGCCTCTACGCAGTCGCTGTCGCCGCCCTTCTGGGCGTCTCCGGCTGCGCCCAGGGCGAGATCGACGTCGATCAGGCGAATGAGCAGGGCGCGGTGCTCTTCAACGAGCGCTGCTCCGGCTGCCACACCCTCGACCGCGCGAACTCCTACGGTTCGAAGCCCGAGGGTCAGCTAGCCGGCGGCGAGCGCACCAACGGCCCGAACTTCAACGTCCGCAAGGTCAACAAGGACGACGCGCTGTTCGCGATCCGCAACGGCGGCTTCTCTGGCGCGATCATGCCGGCGAACGTCGTCGTCGGCGAGGACGCCGAGAAGGTCGCCGAGTTCCTCGACAAGTATTCCGGCGCTGACGCCGGCGAGGGCACCGACGTGCAGTCCTCCGGCCAGCAGGCCGACTGATCGTGCTTGCCCGCCCGGCCGCGGCCGTTCGACCGATTCTCTAACCGCCGCCGGCATGCTCGACCTGAAGGCGATCCGCTCCGCTCCCGACGAGGCGCGGGCAGCGCTCGCGCGCCGCGGTGACGGATCCGACGAGCGCTTGGCGCGGGTGCTGGAGCTCGACGAGCGGCGGCGGGCGATCCTGCCGGAGCTCGAGGGACTGCGCGCCGAGAAGAACGCGGCGAGCAAGCAGATCGGCGAGTTGCAGCGCGGCGCCCGGGGAGTCGCCGCGCCGGTGCTCGGGGTGG
>CBFGZN010000196.1:0-5052 GCA_965653255.1 uncultured Solirubrobacterales bacterium
ACGCAGTAACGACGACGGGCCGCTCGAAGGCGGCCCGTCGCGCTGAAGCAGATGTTCCCGCGTCTTAGACGAGGAACGGGATGATCAGGATGGCCACGATGTTGGCGACCTTGATCATCGGGTTGATGGCGGGGCCGGCGGTGTCCTTGTAGGGGTCGCCGACGGTGTCGCCGGTGATCGAGGCCTCGTGGGCCAGCGATCCCTTGCCGCCGAACTCGCCGTCCTCGATCAGCTTCTTGGCGTTGTCCCACGCGCCGCCGCCGGAGGTCATCGAGACCGCGGCGAAGAAGCCGACGACGATGACGCCGATCAGCAGGCCGCCCAGGGCCTGGTAGCTGAGCAGGCCGACGATGACCGGGATGACGATCGGGATCAGGGCCGGCAGGATCATCTCCCGCTGGGCGGCCTTGGTCACGATGCCGACGCACTGGGCGTAGTCCGGCTTCTCGGTGCCGTCCATGATGCCCGGCTTCTCCTGGAACTGACGCCGGACCTCCTCGACCACGCCACCGCCGGCACGGCCGACGGACTCGATCGAAAGCGCCGAGAACAGGTAGACCATCATGCCGCCGATCAGCAGACCGACGAGCACCTCGGGCTGCGAGATGTCGAAGCCCTTGAGGATCTCGAGGTTGCTGTCTGCCTCGACGGTTAGCTCCTCGACGAAGGCTGCGAACAACACGAGCGCCGCGAGCACGGCCGAGCCGATCGCGTAGCCCTTGGTGACGGCCTTGGTGGTGTTGCCGACCGCGTCGAGCGGATCGGTGATGTTGCGGACCTCCTCGGGGAGCTCCGCCATCTCGGCGATGCCGCCGGCGTTGTCGGTGATCGGGCCGAATGCGTCGAGTGCGACGATCAAGCCGGTCAGCGACAGCTGCGCCATCACTGCGACGCCGATGCCGTAGATGCCGGCGAGCTCGTTCGCGACGAGGATGCCGATCGCGATCACAATGGCCGGAGCGGCGGTCGCCTGGAAGCCCTGGGCGAGGCCCTGGATGATGTTCGTTGCGTGACCGGTCACGGACGCCTTCGCGGTGCTGCGCACCGGACGGAAGCGAGTCGAGGTGTAGAAGTCGGTGATCACGAACAGCAGCGCCGTGATGCCGATACCGATCAGGGTGCAGAACCAGATGTCCATACCGGACGGCGCGCCCTCGAGGCCACCGGTCAGCAGGTTCGACGCGTCGGGGATGAAGGACAGGTCGTCCATCAGCCACAGCGACACGGGCAGGAATGCGATCGCCGCGAGGACGCCGGAGACGATCAGGCCCTGGTAGAGGGCCCGCTCGACGTTTCCGGCCTCGCTGCGCACCGCGTAGGTGCCGATGATCGACGCGATGATCGACACGCCGCCGATCACGAGCGGATAGACCGCAACCGCATCGATCTGGTTGAAGGTCAGGACGCCGAGCAGCATGACCGCGACGGCCGTGACCGCGTAGGTCTCGAAGAGGTCGGCAGCCATGCCGGCGCAGTCGCCGACGTTGTCGCCAACGTTGTCCGCGATGACCGCCGGGTTACGAGGATCGTCCTCGGGGATGCCGGCCTCGATCTTGCCAACGATGTCGGCGCCGACATCAGCGGCCTTGGTGAAGATGCCGCCGCCCAGACGGGCGAAGACGGAGATCAGCGAGCCACCGAAGCCGAGGCCGATGAGCGCGTCGATCGCGTCCTTCTGATCGACGTCGAAGAGGCGAAGAATGCCGTAGTAGCCGGCGACGCCGAGCAGCGCCAGGCCGGCGACGAGCATGCCCGTGACCGCGCCGCCCTTGAACGCGACGTTGAGCGCGTTGCCGATGCCGCCGCGCGCCGCCTCGGCGACACGGGCATTGGCGCGCACCGACACGTTCATGCCGATGAAGCCAGCCGCACCGGAGAACGCGCCACCGATCACGAAGCCGATCGCTGTCTCGATGTCGAGCGCGATCGCCAGGATGATCGCCAGAATTACGGCGACGATGCCGATGATCTGGTACTGGCGCTTCAGGTAGGCCTGAGCTCCCTCCTGGACCGCGAAGGAGATCTCTTGCATGCGGTCGTTGCCGGGCGACTTGGCGAGCAGCCAGCGCGTCGTCGCGAGGCCGTAGACGACGGCCGCGGCGGCGCATACGAGCGCAACTAGTACGCCGTGGTCGGTGAGAAAGTCGGTCAAGGGAGTCCTCCGTAGGGATCTTCGGTAGCGGGCTGGCTCGGGGGCCGCGCGCAGGCTGCGCGCGTCATTGCTACAGGTGCAAAAGCCGCCCGGTCGAAAGCGGCGGGCAGTCTATCGGCCGCCCCGGCGAAATGCGGGCTGGTCAGCTTCCGGGTGTCCAGATCTTTGCGCGCGCCTTCGCGCGCTCCGCCTCCTCGGCAGCGACTTTGTCGGCCTCGGGATCGCCCGTCGGTGCCGGTTGGCCTGGCTGGGCGCCCGCCGCGGGCGCCTCGCCGCCGCCCTGCGCCTCGCGTGCAAAGGCCATCTGAAGCTGTGAGAGCGCGGGCGCGATCTGCTCGCTGACCTCGGCGGGCAGCAGCGGCAGCAGCGCCCGTACCGCCTCGATCGCGATCTGCGCCTGGCCGAGGTCGCGCTCCCCCGCGGGGTCCTCGCCGGGCGCCGCGGCTAGACCGAGCCGGCGCGCACCGAGGTTGACGAGCGTCACCGTCGTCTGGACGACGACGTCCTCGACGCGGATGTTGCGCATCTGCTCCTCGAGCGCCGCCTGCAGCTCAGCCTCGGTCGGCTGTCCCTGCGGCGCGCCGGGGTCGGCGCCGGCCGGCGGCTGTCCACTCTGCTCGTTCATGCCCTGACCTCCGGGTTCGCGTATGTGCGGCCCGCCGTCTCGACCTCCGCGGCGAACACCTCCTGCATCGTGGCACCGTCGGCGAGCTGGCGTCGCTGACGCTGCGCCCCGTTCTCGGCCGTGAGCGCCGGCTCGATCCCGAGCGCCGACCGCGCCGGCGCGGTCCACTCGAGCAGCCGCTCGCCGATCGCCGCCGACGGGTACTCCTCGATCGTCGCCAGGTCGAGCATCCTGCCGTCGAGTCCGTAGCGGATCGCGCGCCAGAAGTTCTCCTCGACGAGCCGCGGCGGCGGGTCCTCGAACGGGACGCCAGCGTCGTAGTCGAGCGCCGCCTGGGCGACGCAGGCGACGATCAGGCCCGCGAGCGCGGTCGAAGCGTCCGCGTCGGACTGCGCGTCGCAGATCCGCACCTCGACGGTGCCGTAGGCGTGGTGCGGGCGGACGCTCCACCAGAGCTGGGTGTGCTCAACGATCGAGTTGGTCCGGACAAGCATGTCAACGAAATCGCCGTATGTCTGCCAGTCGCCGAACGGATCGGGGATCCCGCAGCGCGGAAAGCTCTTGGTGAAGATCTGGGTGCGCGCGGTGTGCAGCCCGGAGTCGCGACCGTCGAGGAACGGCGAGTTGGCCGAGATCGCCAGCAGCTCGGGCAGCAACGCCCGCATGCGGTCGCAGACGGCGATCGCGCGATCGGCGCCGCGTACGCCGACGTGAACGTGGAGGCTGAATGTGTTGTTGCGCCAGGCGACGTACTTCAGCCCCTCCTCGACCCGGTGGTAGTGCTCGGTGTCGATGATCCGCTGCTCCTGCCACGGGCTCCAGGGGTGGGTCCCGGTCGCGGCGAGGCGCGCGCCGTGCTCGGCGGCGAGGCGGAACAGCCGACCGCGGGCCTCGCGCTGGGCGGCGACGGCGTCGGCGAGCGTATCGCCACGGCCCGAGCGAATCTCGATCTCCGACTCGATCAGCTCGCCGGCGACTGCCTCGGCCAGCACCGGATCGGTCTGGGCGGCGGACGCCAGCTCGCCGTAGCGCTGCGCGAGCGCGAGGCTCTCCGGATCGAGGATCTGGAACTCCTCCTCGAGTCCGACGGTGAAGTCATCGGAGGCCTCGAAGACCTCGCGCGCGCGGGCCATGTCCAGCATGGTCAGGTCAGGTAGAAGTAGAGCGCGTAGAGCAGGTCGACGGCGGGGCTCGAAGTGTGGACCGTCACCTCGGGCGGCACTTGGAGCAGCGCCTCGGAGTAGTTGAAGAGGATCTTCACGCCGGCTCCGACGAGCACGTCCGCGACTTCCTGGGCGGCGTCCGTCGGCACGGCGATCACGCCGACGACGATCTCGTCGCTGCGGACCGCGTCCTCGAGCTCTTCGATCGGCCGAATCGTCAGCTGATCGCTGATTGCCTTGCCGGCCTTGCCCGGATCGGTGTCGAAGACCGCCACGACGCGGAAGCCGTGGTCGGCGAAGATGTCGGAGCCGGCGATCGCCTGGCCAAGGTGGCCGGCGCCGACGAGAGCGATGTTGTGCTGGCCACTGGTACGCAGGATCTTGCGGATCTGCGACACCAGCGAGTCGACGTTGTAACCGACGCCGCGCTTACCGAACTTGCCGAAGCCGGAGAGGTCGCGGCGGATCTGTGTCGAGTTGACGTGCGTGTAGTCGGCGAGCTCCTGGGAGGAGATCGTCTCCTTGCCCATCTTGCGCGCCTGGGTGAGCACCTGGAGATAGCGCGACAGACGCGCCGCGACGCCTAGCGACAACCGGTCGCGCGCGGCGTCGTCATCTGGTGCTCCTCCGTCGCGCATGGTGGGCTGAACGCTCAAGACTCGGCCACTCTAGCGAGCAGTCGCTCTACTTCAGCGCTGTCAACACGTAGTTCACACGCCTCCTGCCCATCGACGGCGACGACCGGTATCCGCTCGCCGTACGCGCGGTGCAGACGTGGGTCGAGCGAGACGTCGACCTCCTCGAGCTGAAAGCGATGCCGCTCGCCAAGCTCGCGCACCGCGGCCCGGGCGTCGTCGCAGAGGCAACAGCCCGGCTTGCCATAGAGGGTGACCGTCGCCATCGTCCCCACGTCTTACTCCAGCCTGGCAGCCGCGTCGAGGGCCAGATAGCCCGGATAAGAGACCGCGGGCGTGAAGCGTGGCGACCTGGTGGGCATCCACCTCGAGCGCTCGACCGAGATGGTCGCGGGCTTGCTTCTCGTCGAGTTCTTCGATGGCTCCGACGAGCCCGCCGCCCGCGTTGTTGACAACGACGTCAATGCCTCCGAAGGC
>CBFGZN010000197.1:0-5041 GCA_965653255.1 uncultured Solirubrobacterales bacterium
TTGAGCAGCGGCGAGATCGCCTTCGCGCGTCCGATGATCGAGCCCTTCGGGCAGTAGTTCTCGAGGTCTGGCTTGGTGCCGTCTGCGAACTCGCAGAGGGCTTGGGCGTTGTCTGGGTCAAGCGCGAGGCTCTTCGGGAGCCGGACTTCGGCGCGTTTGATGCCTGCCTCGCCGATACCGGTCTGGTTGACCTGGGCTTTGATGCCGGGGTGCTTGCCGGTGGTGACTTGCTTGCGGCCGGTCAACGCCAGTGTGAGCTTGGGCTTGAACAGGAGCTTCGAGCAGCCCGCAGCGTTGAACGGCTCGGCGAGTGCGGTGGTCGCTCCGCTGGCGCCTGCGACGTTGGTCGCGATCTGCTTTGTCTGGCAGGAGGTTGGGTTGATGGTGAACCGGGTTCGGTCGAGGTTGACGCGGACGTCTTGGATGTGCAGCGGCACGCCTTCGAGGATCTTCGGGATCGTGTCGCTTACGGCGGTGACTTGGGCGGTCGAGCGATCGACCTGCAGTGCGGCCCGGACGACTTGGACGCCGATGTCGAACGGGCCGGCGACGGCCGGCACTACGAACACCAGCGACAGCGGCGCGCCACGGTAGGCACCTGCGAGATAGACCTTCCCGCCCGCGTAGAACGGCGAGGAGCCGACGCCTGCTCCGACCGAGGTCGTGCCGACGCGCGAGGCCTCCGGACACGACGGCATCGCCTGCTCCAACGCCCCGCTGCCACGTGCGGTACGAGCGCTCGCTTGCGCGATCGCTGCCTCGGGGCAGTAGGGGACGTCCTTGATGCTCGCGAGCAGACCGCGTGGCTGAGACCTGATCGAGCTCTTGGCTGCCGTCGGGGCGTGTAAGGCGCAGCACGAACGGCGAGAACTCGCCCGCCGCCTGACTCGCCGACCCAGCATCCAAACCCAATGCGAACGGCCGCTGGCCCTTCGACTGGGCGCACCCACCCGAGATCGTGAACGGATCCTCAGTCTCCGCGGGCGGACCGGAGTCCGGAGCAGACCACGGCGTCCAGCTACCGGCAGTGGTGTAGTCGCCGCACACATCAGGGGTCGCGAGACTCGCACGCGAACCGCCGCGGAAACGCAACTCGAGGTTGCTGAACGGAAGCTGCGGGTTGTGATCGAACGTCGCGGTCAAACGACCCGTCTGGGGATCGAGATCGACCCTGCCCGGCAACTTGACGTGGATGCCGTAGCGATCGTTGTCAATCACGATGTACAAACCGACCAGCGACCCAAACGGGTTATCGCCCTGGGAGGCGAGATAGACAGTCCCGTCGATCTGGTCCTCGAGCAACGGCGTGTCGATCGACGCGGTCCCAAGCTTCGAACCATCCGGACACGCAGGATCGGACTTGTCGAAACGAATCGGGTTCGGCTCAGCAAACCCAGTCCCCTTCAACCCGATCTGAGCAGTAGTACAAGCCGCGAGGCCGTTAGCGGCCGACGGGTTGAGCGTCAACCCCTCCGGCAACGACACGACCGACTTCTTCAAATGCGGCGACGCGAGCTCCTCGGGATCCAACAAACCCTCCTGAGGAACCGACAGATCAGCCGTCACACCCGCAGGCGACGCACCAGCCTCGGTACCGGGATCGAACGAAAACGCCGGATCGAACTCCAACTCGTCGCAATCCGTCACAGCCGGCGCCGGATAACTCATCTCATCGAACACCGCCGACTCCTGCCACGTATTCACGAAGATCTTCGTGACCGGGGTCGACTGCGCCTCACCGGCACAGTTCGTACCCATCGTCAAGAACGCCTTGCCGTCCGCGCCGGGCGGGACGCCATACAAGAACGAGCCGCCGCCATAGACGCTGCGCGAGATCGGAATGTTCGGCAGATCGGCCGTAACGCCGTAGTCGCCGTCGCTGCGCAACACCGCACCAATCCGGGCCTGCGCCGAGATGATCGGGAACGCGAACTCGGCCGGATAGCCGTCCTTGGGATCGACGTTGGAGATCGGCTGCTCGTTATGCCACACACTGCATACAGAGCACGTCCAGACCGCCGCGCTGTCCCACGAGTTCAGGAGAGGCAGCGCCATGCCGACGTCGGCCTCCTCCGGGCACTCCGTGACGTCACCCACGTCGAGCGGCTCGTTCGGAGGCGTCCTGGTCGGCTGGCGCTGGGAACAGTGCGGCGTGACCAGCGGATTGCCAGTGAATCCCGGCGGCAGCTCGACCGCTAGATCCTTGACGTTATAGGCCGGGATGATCTTTCCAAACGGCGTCTTTCGGCTGCTCCAGAGAAAGAACGAGCCCGCACTGTAAGGATGCGCACCAGCGGCTGTCATCGGCCGCCCGTCAGCGTCAAAGGCGCCAGCCCACCACGCCGTGATCCCGGGCTCGGCCGGCTGCGACGAGACGGTGACCGGCATCTCATACTCGAAGAAGCCCTCCGGGTCGGGCAGCGTCCCGCCACCATCGACCTCTAACTTCACCGTTGAATTAGCCGGCGCAGACGGAGCAACCGTCACCGGCACACGCACAGTCGGCGGAACCCTCCCCGGCTCCACCACACGCGGGAAGCTGCAACTGACCGTCACCTGCCCAGCACCCGTGGGCGTACACGACCACAAACCCTCCGGATCGGTAGGCGTGCCAGCGGTCCTAATGCCATCAGGAAGCGGACCGATCGTCAACGTGATCGGACCACTCGACGCAGCCCCACCGACATTCATCATCCAAATACCGAGATGACCCGAGGGAGTCAACTCGACAGTCGCCCCTCCCGCGGCGGCCATCAGCGGGACGTCGGTCCCCGCCAGCGGCCCCCCGTCGAAGGTCACGATCCAAGAGTGAGCAAACAGACCCGCATCGGGATTGTCAGCGACGCTGACGCTGCCACCCCCAGTGCTGATCGACGGCAGCGCGTTGAGCGCCGCCGCGACACTGCTCGACGAAGCATCCGAGGCAAGCGCCGCGGTCGTGCTGCCGTTAAAGGTCAGCGTGAAGGTGCCGAAGGCCGGGCCGGTGACCGTCTGGCGCTCCGAAGACGACGACTCCAGATGCGTCGGACCCGGAGCGCCGATCACCTTCCAGCCCGGCGACGCCGCCTGAGCCGAGCTAGCCAAGACCGACAGCGTCAAGACCGCCGCGAGAGTCGTCAGCAACGTGCGAAGCATCCTGTTTGCGCCTTCCATCGTGGACGGGATTGCAATCGATCCGATACGCGCGCTCACCGGGCACCTCCCGCGGCCGGACGCGCACTCGGCGCGGTGAGCCGCACCTGGACGACCTTCGCTCGCGCATCACCGAAACCGACCCGAATCGCGACCACCAGCCTGCCCTTGCGCCGAAGCTGCGCACGCGCATCCCTCGACAGACCGAAACGGACACCGACCACGCTCGCGCTCAGGGCCTTGGCCGTGGCGGAAGCCACGCTGCGGCGGCGTTTGCCGATCCTCGCGCTCGCGGCAAGCCGCACCACACCCGCCCGGCTCACCGAGACACGCAACCGAGCCTTCCCACCACGCGCCAACACCCGCCGCTGAGCAACCGACAACACACCCACACGACCGATCACCGCACGCGGCCCCTCATCGACATCGCCATCACCCGCGCCGCCCTTGGTCGGGGCCGCCAGGGCCCCCGGGCCCTGGGGCGCAGCGCCCTCACAAGAGCCCTCGGCCAACGGATCACACGCCTGTGGCGACGACGGCGCCGGGAAGCCGCCACCGACACGCGCGACATACAGGTCGGTGCGACCGTCGGTGTCCCACGGAAGGACCGCCTCGTCACTGCGGAAGAACACGCTCCCACCATCAGTGCTGTTCCCCTCGATGTTCGGCTGCTCCTTCGCGAGATCGGTGGTGAGCAGCGTGATCTGGCCCTCATGCCACTCATAGAGATTCTTGTTGCCACTCACCGCCCCAGGCGCAAGCGGGTCATAGGAGACGAAGAAGATCCGCGACCCATCCTCTGAGAGCGGAAGCGGATAGCGACTCGCTCCCTGCCCGTATCCCCTCCCCACCGGCTTGGAGGTGTTCTGAGTCATCTCGACCTCCGGAAGCACCGAAGACTGCCCATCGCGCCGACACGAGACACACTCAAGCGCCCCAGTCGCGGCCGAGTAGCGATACGCCTCCGCAGCGCCACCGGAGTCATAGCCCGTCAGGTCCGCGTAGGACTGAAACACCAGATGACCGCCGCTCGGCGTCGTCTGCGAGCTCCAGCTTTGGTGATCCTCCTGACTGCTCGGGTGGGTGGCGAGAACGCCGATGTTGCGGATCTGGCCGGGAGGTTTCCGTACGTCCGAGTACGGGAGCGTCGCCACATAGGACAGCGTCCCCGAATCCCACAGGTAGACGTTGTAGCCGCGGGTGTCGGCGGCGTCGTTTTGCGCGTAGGTCTGTCCCTTGCCCGCGACCAGTTGGCCCTTGGCGGCGAAGTACGCTCGCGATCCGTCGTCTGAGGCGTCGAGCAGTCCCGCGACGCTCGCGCCCGCGCTGTCGGCGGGATTCGACGACGGCGTGAGATCGACCAGCTCCCCCGTCGCGGCCGTGTAGCGATACAGATCGCACCCGGCGCCGAGATTGGTGGGGGTGGTGGCGCCCGGGTCGCAGCTTGTCGCGCCGCTGCTGGAGCCGTTGGCCGCGAGGCCGTAGCGCGCGGTGAAGAAGACGTGACTGCCCGAAGGAGTCGCCTTCTGGAACACCGAATGGCCGTTGTTGGCGGTTGCCGTCTGCGACTGCGAGACATCGACGCCGGTCTGGCCGTCCTCGCGCATGAAGACCGCCCGCTGACCCAGATCGCCACCGAGCTGGCTGGTCGCCGTGAAAAAGAACCGCGAACCATCCACCGACAGCACATTGCGCCCCACATAGCCGGCGACAAACGGGGAGCCGGTATCTGAGTTCGCAAGCGACTTGAGCGCGCCAACGCCCACCGGACCTGTCGCAACGACCGGGCCTGACGGGCTCGGGATCACACCCGGACTGCGCAATGTCCCGTTGTCCCACTCATACAACGCCTCATCGCCAAAGCCACCGGCTGTGACGGGCACTCCGGGGTAGCGAAACGACGTCGTGA
>CBFGZN010000198.1:0-5015 GCA_965653255.1 uncultured Solirubrobacterales bacterium
CTCCCGTCGACCAACGAACGCGCCCTACACCGCCAAACCGCGCCAGGGACGGGGCGCAGTCCCAGCGGAGCCGCGGAGCCGCGCACGCAAACCAAAATCGGGGTCAGGACCCGCGGGCAGCGCCGTCAGTCCTGAGCTAGCGACGCCTCGACCAGCGCAACGGTCTCGCGCGCCATCCGCGACCGCGGCACGACCTGAGTGAACCCCGCGTCGAGTGCCCTAGAGCGCATCTCGACGTCGACATGGGAGTAGTAGCCCAAAGTCGGCGTTCCCTCTGCGATCTCGCCGTGCTCTCGCATCTCATGCAGCAGATTTGCCCCGTAGATCCCCTCAGCCGTCAGGTCGAAGATCACCACGTCGTGGAACTGCGCCGCCACCCGCAGCCGCTCAGCGGTCGCAAACCGCGCCACCGTATGCCCGGCGATCTCCAGCGCCCCCTGCACCTTCGACCCGAACAACAGGTCAGGCGACAGCAGCGCGACCCGTGCCACGCGCGCTACTGGTGACGACGCTCGCGGAACTCGCGCCGGGCCGACTCCGGCCGGCCCCACATCTGGGTGACCTCGACGCGTCCCGAACGCGCCTCGCGCGACACTAGCTCGCCGGTGATCCCCTCGCTGTCGAGCAGCGCCAGCGTGCCGCGCACGGTCGGCGCCGCTGCGGCGTGGCCGAACTGGTTGGCGACGCGCAGCCGCCAGTGCCAATCCTGTTTCGAGTAGGGCATCGCGTTGATCTGGGTCAACAGCGTCGCCGCCTCGACGAAGCGCTCGGGATCGTCGATCCGCAGGTCGACGTCGAGCGCGGTCCAGTCGGGCGGGAGCGAGTCGACGACCTGCTGGAAGTCCTCGGCGAGGGGCACGGATAGAACCCTACTTGGACGTCTCGACCCGCATCATCCGCACGAGCTCGCCGCCAAGCGAGTGGTCGCCGGAGGCGAAGCGGACGAGCAGCGGACCGTCGAACGGCTGGCGCTCGAGCACCTCGACACGGTCCCCCGGGGCGATGCCACGCTCCGACAGCCAGCGCAACATCTCCGGATCGGAGTCCGAGACACGCACGAAGATCCCGCGCTCGCCCTGTTCGAGGTCGCCCAGCCGGCGTGAGCTGGCGCGCTCGATCTCACCGTCGGCGGTTGGGATCGGGTCGCCGTGCGGGTCGTGGGTCGGGTTGCCGAGCTTGGCCGCGATCAGCTCCGACAGCTCGGGCGAGATCGCGTGCTCGAGCACCTCCGCCTCCTCGTGGACGCGGTCCCACGGCATGCCGAGCGCCTCGGCGAGGTAGAGCTCGAGCAGCCGGTGGTGGCGGATCACCTCCAGCGCGACGCGGCGGCCGGCCGGCGTGAGCTCGACGCCGTGGTACGGCCGGCGGGTGACCAGGCCGAGCGACTCCAACCGCTTGACCATCGCCGATGCCGATGCGGGCGAAACGTCGAGGCGTTCGGCGAGCGCCGAGGTCGAGACCGCCTCGTCGGAGCGCTCCTGGAGCGAGTAGATCGCCTTGGCGTAGTCCTGGACCGCGTCCGAGACCGCTCCGGTGTCTGGCAGCGTGGCCATCTCGCTAGACCGCCACCAGCAGCCCAGTCGCGTACATCAGCAGGACACCGGTGAGCATGCCGCCGGCGGCGAGCGGGTTGAGCAGCTTTCCGCTGGCATCGCGGACGCTCGGGGCGATCTGGACGATCACCTGCGCGATCGCGCCGGCGCCGAGGCCGAACAGCAGCGCCGCCAGGCTCGGGTTGAAGGCGGAGGCGCCGATCCACGTCCCGAGGATCGCGGGTGCTCCGGCGAGGATGCCGAGGCCGGCGAAGCGCGCCAGCGAGGCCTTGGCCGCTTGCCCCCCCTTCGCGACCGGCGAGACGATCGCCAGCCCCTCGGTCGTGTTGTGCAGGGCGAAGCCGACGATCAGCGAGGCACCGAGCGCCAGCGAGCCGATCGCGTAGGCGGAGCCGATCGCCAGGCCCTCGCCGAGGTTGTGCAGGCCGATGCCGAGCGCGACCAGGAAGGCGAGCCGCCACGGCCCGGAGCCGCTCTTCTGGGCCCGCTCGCCGCGGCCCCGGAGCCAGCCGTCGACACCCACCAAGCCGAGGTAGGCGATGCCGGCTCCGAGGAAGACCAGCGACGCCCCGCCGAGCGCCTGCGGCCCGGTCCCGGCGATCTCGGTCCCCTCGAGCAGCGCGTCGATGCCGAGGAAGGCGAGCAGACCGACGGTCAGCGCCAGCACGAACTGCACCCAGCGCGGGTCGATCCGGCGGATCCAGGGCAGCCAGAGCATTCCAATCGCGACGGGGATCAGCCCGACGTATAGCCCGACGAGCGCCATCAGCCCGTAGAAGCCGACGTCGGCCTCCGGCGTCTCGGCGGCGACGTCGATCGCGTGGTCGACGGTGCCGCCGGTAGCTGTCATCAGCACGACGCCGTAGGCCTCGCCCTCGATCCACGGGTACTGGATCGTGATCGTGTCGCCGCCGAGCCGGTCGATCTCGCCGGCGGTCTGGTCGAAGGCGACGAAGGCGTCGTTGACCATCACTTGCTCGATCGCGACGGCGTCGGGGCCGTCGTTGCGCACAACCAGCTCGATCTCGCCCGGCCGCAGCGTCGTCCGCTCGACCGACAGCTCCTCGACCGGTATCCCGTTGCGCTCCAGGCCCGGTGCTCCGAAGCCGACGAACAGGCCGATCGCGATCCCGAGCAGCGCCAGCGGCAACAGGCCGGCCAGCCAGGCTGGCAGTCGCCCACCGCGCTCGCGCTCGACGGTTGCCTGCCCGGCCTCCATCAGTCGACCACCTGGAAGAAGCCCATCCAGCCCAAGTCGGCGAACTCGCTCACGTGGGCGTGGAACATGTACTTGCCGGTGTAGGGGAAGCGCAGCTCTGCGATCCCGCGCTCGCCCTGGCCGAGGATTACCGTATCGGTGAAGTCGCGCGGCTCGAGCTTGGTTCCGGTCGGATACCAGTCGAAGAAGTTGGCGTGGACGTGGAACGAGTTGAGCAGGTCGAACTCGAGGATGTTCACGATGTAGAGCCGCACCAGCTCGCCGCGCTTCACGCGGATCGGCTTGTCGTGGTAGGCGAAGGCAATGCCGTTGACGACGTAGACCTCGTTCTCGCGGTCGAAGTTGGTGTCGAAGCCGCTCATCACCATCACCTGCTCGTCGGCGGGCGGACGGCCGCCCTTGGGGTCGACGATGAAGGCGCCGTAGAGGCCCTTGGCGATGTGGTCGGCGAGTGGGACCGAGTGGCAGTGATAGAGGTGGAGCCCGACCGGCTCGGCATCGAACTCGTAGGTAAACGAGCGGCCGGGCTCGATGTTGCCGGGCGGCGTCTGCGGCACGCCGTCCATCCGCGCGACGTGGATGCCATGGAAGTGCATCGTGTGCGGGTGGCTGGAGGCGTTGACAAAGACGATCCGGACGCGGTCGCCCTGGGTCGCGCGCAGCGTCGGGCCGGGAACGCGACCGTTGTAGGCCCAGGCGGCGAACTTGACGCCGGGCGCGACCTCGATCTCACGGTCTTCGGCGACGATCTCGAACTCGCGCACCGTGCGGCCGCCCTCGCGCTTGACATTGCCGGTGTCGAAGTCGCGCAGGATCGCGTGCGGGTCGAAGCCGTTGACGGCGGGGTCGACGCTGCCGATCGCGCCGCTGTGAGCGTTCGGGCCGCCGTGGCCGGCGTGCGCGCCCGCCGGACTGCTCGCGCCGTGGCCCTCGTGCCCGTCGGCACCAGCGGCGCGCGCCAGTTGATCGTGGACGACCTGGTGCGGCACGAGCTCGTGCAGGACCGGCGCCGCGGCTGCCGTCGCCGCCGCCCCTCCGAGCAGCCTGCGGCGCGAGATCTTGTGCTTCGGCAACTCTTCCATTCGTCCCTATTGAATCAAAAGTTAGGCAAGACTCAAAATCTTCCTCGTAGAATCGGAGCGGTGATCGCCACCGACGAGTACGAGCAGCTGCGCGAGCGGGCCGGATTGGTCGCGCGCCCCGGCCGCGCCGTCATCGAGCTGAGCGGCGCCGAGGCCGCCGAGTTCCTCCAGGGCCAGGTGACCAACGACATCGAGGCACTCGAGCCCGGTAGCGGCTGCTACGCCGCGCTGCTCGACCACAAGGGCAAGATCCGCACCGACATGCGCGTGCTGCGGCTGGCGCCCGATCGTCTGCTGGTCGACGCTGAGGGAACGAGCCGCGCGGTGCTCAACCACGTCTTCGAGACCTACAGCCTCGGCCGCCAGGTCGGTCATAAGGATCTCTCCGACGATCACACCGTGCTGTCGCTGATCGGTCCCGCGGCACGCGACCAGCTCGACCCGGCGCCAGGCGCGACCGAGCACGATCACGTCCTCACCCCCTACGGAGTCGCGGTTGCGACCGACATCGGCGTCGACCTGATCTGCGGCGAGCGCCAGGCGGCGGCCGCGCGCGCGGGGCTCGATCTTCCCGAGGCGTCCGAGGACGCCGCCGAGTGCCTACGGATCGAAGCCGGCCGCCCGCGGCTCGGCTTCGAGCTCGACGGCGTCATCCCTCAGGAGGCCGGCCTCAACGAGCGGGCGGTCAGCTTCACCAAGGGCTGCTACGTCGGCCAGGAGACAGTTGCCCGACTCCACTACAAGGGCAAGCCGAACCGCCATCTGCGCGGCCTGCGCCTGTCTGAGCCAGCCGTGCCTGGCGACTCGATCGCGCTCGGCGAGCGCGAGGTCGGGACGATCGGCTCGGCGTGCATCTCGCCTGTTCACGGCCCGATCGCATTGGCCCTGATCCGGCGCGAGGCCGCTCCGGACGATGAAGTCCTGATCGGCGCGCAAGCCGCTCCGGCCGTCGTGGTCGACCCGCCGTTTGTCGTTTAGGCAGGCGCGCTAGGCACATATGCTTATCGCAACAAAGACGCCCGTGGCTCTGGTCCGGCGGTATGACCGCATCGCACGCGCCCCCTGGTGTTGATTAGGGTTCGCGTGGGAGAGGATGAAGGCCACTGAACAAGATGCGTAATCGCAGGGCGCTGTTCCTCGTGGGCGGGGTAGTTCTGACGC
>CBFGZN010000199.1:0-4989 GCA_965653255.1 uncultured Solirubrobacterales bacterium
TAGTCGGTCATTGCGATCGGCACCCCGAGCACGTCGCGGCGGCGCACGTGCGCGGCGGCGCTGGCTTGCTCTGGGAGCGTCCCGGTTGGAGGCGTCCGGCTCACCCGCGAGAAGATACGCCTATGAGCGATGCGCGCCGCTTGGCGACGGGTTCCCTGGCGCAGCAGGCGTCGCAGGTGGCGGGTCTCGTCGCGATGGTCGCCGTGATCACCGTGCTGGCGCGGCAGCTGACGCTCGCTGAGCTCGGCGTCTACGGACTGCTGAACTCGCTCGCCGGCTATCTGCTGATCGTCCAGAACGCAGCCGCCGGCGCCGCGGTGAAGGCGATGGCGTCGGCGCGCGACGAGCGCGAGGGCTCGGCGGCGTTCTCGACCTCGGCGTTGATGTACGTCGCGGCGGGGGCGCTCGCCGCCGTCGCGCTGACCGCCGTCGGGCTGATCTTCGCCGCCGTGCTCGACCTGACGCCGGAGCTCGCTCGCCAGACGCGGCTCGGCGCGGCCGCCGCGGGCGTGGTCGCGCTGGTCGGCTGGCCGCTGACCGTCTACCGCGACGCCTTGCGCGCGCGGTCGCGCTTCGTGCTCGCCGCCGGAGCCGAGACGGTCGGCATCGTCGCCAGCATCGGGCTCGTCTTCGTGCTGGTCCTCTCCAACGCGCCGCTGTGGGCGCTGATCGGAACCGCCAGCGCGATTCCGATGCTGGCGGGGGCTGCGTGCCTCGTCGCGGCAAAGGCGACCGCGCTGCCATGGCGGCTGCGGCCGCGCCTGGCGACGCGCGCGGCGGCGCGCGAGTTCCTCGGGCTCGCCGGCTACATCTCGCTTGCCGAGGCGTCGAGCGCGGCCGTATACGCGGCGACGCGGATCATCCTCGGCATCGTCCGCTCGCCGGCGACCGTCGGCCTCTACGAGGGCCCGGTCCGCGCCCACAATCTGATCCGCGCGCTCAACGGCGCCGTCACCGTGACCGTCCTGCCGACTGCCGTCCGCTACCGCGCCGAGGGCGACGAGCGGCGGTTGCATGAGCTGCTGGTCCGCGGCTGCCGCTACGCGCTCGCCGGGATCGTCCCGATCGCCGTCGTCGGAATCGTGCTCGCGGCGCCGATCCTCGGGGCCTGGCTCGGAGCGCGCTTCGAGGAGGGCGGACCGGCGATGGCGATCATGCTCAGCCACTGGCTGCTCAACGGCGTGCTTGGCGTCACGACCGCGATGCTCGTCGCTGTCGGCGCCGCCCGCGACCTGGCGCGCTGGGCGATGATGCTCGGCGGCTCGACGATCGTCCTGGCGCTGATCCTCGTGCCGGCCTTCGGCCTCGACGGCGCGGCGCTGGCGACGGCGATACCCTACGTGGCGCTGTTCCCCTACATGTTGCGCGTCACGCTGCGCGTCGTGCCCGTCCCGCTCGGCGAGCTGATCGGGCGAGCCTTCGTTCCGGCCTGGACGCTCGGCGCGCTGTTGGCGGTGGCGCTCGTCGTCGTGCGACTGACGGTCGATCCGGCCGGCGCCGTTGCGGTTGCCGGCACCGCCTTCGGAGCGCTCGGCGTTTACTGGCTCGCCTACTACGCGTTCGCGCTCGACGCTGGCGAGCGGAATCTCGCGCGCAGCCTGATCGGGCGCCGTCGACCAGCCGCGCGCTAGCCGGCGACCTCGACGCGATCGAGTCGGCACGAGAGCCGGCGGTTGTCCCCGCGCCCGCTACCCGGACGCCACGTCCAAGCTGACACGATCCGGATCTCGTGCTGGCCTGCCAGGTCGTGCGGCAGCTCGAAGCTCTGCTCGAACTCGCCTCGGCGGCGGACGATCAGGCGCCCGAGCGTCTGGTCGGCCACCGACACCGCGAGCACGAGCGGTCGCCGCACGAATGCCTCGTGACGGCCGGCGACGACCAGCCGACGCCTGTCCGCTGGGACATCGATACGCACGGCATAGGCCTTCGACATCCAGCCATCGTGGAACCGGCCGGTGAAGCCGTCCGCCTGCCAGTCGCGCCAGAAGCGGCGCAGGTCGCGCGGATGGTTGTGGCGTAGGCCGAGGGCGAGCGCCGCTGCGCGCGACCGGCGCGACGGGTCACTGTTCTCATAGAGCTGGTCGACGCGGTCGACGAGGTAGCGGCCGTACTGCTCCAGCCAGCCCATCGGCACGTAGCCGAAGTGGCGGCGAACGACCTCCACGCTCTCGCGATAGAGGCCCCCGCGCTCGCCAAGAGACTTGTTCGCTGCGTGCATGCGCGAGGTCGCCAGCGTTCCGGGTATGCGAGTGAAGTCGTGGCGTTCGGAAAGCCTGATCCAGAGGTCGTAGTCGAGTGCGTAGCGCAGACCGGCGTCGAGGCCGCCGACCTCGTTCCAGGCATCTCTGCGGACGAATGCCGCCGGCTGGGAGACCGGGCAGACGTGCTGCAGGCGTGCGCGATCGAAGCTCTCGGTCGGGTATGGCAGCACGGTGTCGCCTGCGGCGTTGACGATGTCGGCGTCGCCGTAGACGACCGCCGCGCTTGGGTTGGCGTCGAAGCCCGCCGCGGCGGCCGCCAGCGCTCCGCGCCTGTAGGTGTCGTCGGCGTTGAGGAAGGCGAAGATCGTGCCGCTCGTACGGGCAGCGCCGCGGTTGATGGCGTCGGCCTGGCCTCCGTCTGGCGCTGATACCCAGCGGATCCGGTCGGAGTAGCTCTCGAGCAGCCCGCGGGTCCCGTCGCGCGACCCTCCATCCATGACGAGGTAGTCGAGCCGCGGCCAGTCCTGTGCGAGCACGCTCTCGATCGTCTCGCGCAGGAACGCCGCCATCTGGAAGCTTGGGGTCACGACCGCAATCTCGGGCGGCTCGTAAGTCAGACGTGGAGGATTCGCGGCAGCGGTCTGAGGCATTGGGCTTGGAACCAGGCGTTACCCTGCTTCGGATGGCGAACGGCGTGAAGGGTAAGCGCGTGCTCCTGACCGGTGGCGCGGGCTTCCTTGGTGAGTGCGTTCGTGAGCGGTTGGAGGCCGCGGGCGCGAGCGAGATCTTCGTGCCGCGCCGGGCGCAGTACGACTTGACCGACGCGACGGCGGTTGCGCGCGCCTACGCGGACGGCAAACCGGACACGGTCGTGCACCTCGCCGCCGAGGTCGGCGGGATCGGCGCCAACCGCGACAATCCGGGCCGCTTTTTCTACGCCAACATGGCGATGGGGCTGCACCTGATCGAGGAGGCGCGCAAGCGCGGGACCGAGAAGTTCGTCCAGGTCGGGACCGTCTGCTCTTATCCGAAGCACACGCCGGTGCCGTTCACCGAGGACGAGCTCTGGAACGGCTTCCCGGAGGAGACCAACGCACCGTACGGGGTCGCCAAGAAGGCGCTGCTGGTGATGCTGCAGGGCTACCGCGAGCAGTACGGCTTGCAGAGCGCCTATCTGATGCCGGTCAACCTCTACGGCCCGCGCGACAACTTCGACCTCGAGTCCAGCCACGTGATCCCGGCGCTGATCCGCAAGTGCGAGGAGGCGCGGATCGCCGGTCGTGGCGAGGTCGTCTGCTGGGGGACCGGCAGCGCGTCGCGCGAGTTCCTCTATGTCGACGACTGTGCCGACGCGATCGTCGCCGCCGCCCAGCGCCACGACGGTCCGGAGCCGATCAACATCGGCGCCCACCGCGAGATCACGATCCGCGAGCTGACCGAGACGATCGCCCGCCTGACCGGCTTCGAGGGCGAGCTCGCCTGGGACACCAGCAAGCCCGACGGTCAGCCGCGCCGCTACCTCGACACCACCCGCGCCACCGAACTGCTCGGCTTCACCGCTTCAACCGACTTCGAGGACGGCCTGCGGCGGACGATCGCCTGGTACCGCGAGCACGCCGCCGCGGCCGCTCCTGCGCGCTAGCGCGCGCGAAGGCTTTTCGGGGTCAGGACGCCGACGATCGTTCGGCCGTCAGGTTTGGTGCGAGTACCAGTCGTCGACGGCGTGTGCGGAGCTGTCGACGGTCAGCTGGGGCGCGTTCTCGGCGAACCACACGGCGGTGCGCTCACGTAGCGCGGCGCCACCCTCGACGCAGGCGACGATTGCGGCGGCGATCGCGTCCGGGTCGGCCGATGGCGCTACGAAGCCGTTGACGCCCTCCTCGATCAGCTCGGCGGCTGCGTTGTCGTCAGCGGCGACGACAACGCTCGGGGTGCCCAGTGCTGCCGCCTCGATCACGACCATCCCGTATCCCTCGCGCGACGATGGCAGCAACATGCAGGTGGCGCGCGCGAGCGCGGCGCCGACCTCCTCGACCGCGACGAAGCCAGGCGCGTCGACGGCGTCCGTGACCCCGGCGGCGTCGATCGCCGCGAGCACGCGCTCGCGCTCGGGCCCGTCGCCGAGCACCAGGCCGCGCAGCCCCGGGACCTCGCGCCGCGCCGCGGCGACCGCCGCCGGCAGCAGCTCGGCGCGCTTCTCCGGGATGTGGCGTCCGGCGAAGACGACCAGCGGCGCGCGCTCACCGCTCTCGGCTTGCGGTTTCAGCGGCCCGCGGTAGAGGCCGGCCAGCCGCACAGCCGGACGCCGCAGCCCCTCGCCGCGCAGCCGCTCGGCGTGGACGTTCGAGAACACGAACGCTTGCGGAGTCAGCCGCGCGCACAGCCGCTGGACCGCCCAGCCGATCCGTCCCCCTACACGGCCGAGATAGCCGCGCCAGTAGTCGAGCGTCCAGACCTCGAACCAGTCGACGCCGATGCGAGCGGGCATGCCGACGAGCGCCAGCCGCGTGGCGAGCAGCGAGAAGTAGGGGAACGAGCAGAGGTGGACGGCGTCGTAGTGGCGGCGGTTGCGCAGCAGGTGGCGCAGCACGCCGAGGCCGAAGCGCAGCGGCGGCCCGATCGTCCGCCGGCCGTCCTCGGTGTAGAGCGGCCCGCCGGGGGATACGGCGATCACTTCCACGCCCGGCAGGTCGGGCTCCTCGCCGTCCTCCCACTGTTTGCGCGTCAGGTAGGCGACGTCGTGCCCGGTCACGGCCAGCTCGAGCGCGAGCTTGCGCTCGGCGGGGGT
>CBFGZN010000200.1:0-4946 GCA_965653255.1 uncultured Solirubrobacterales bacterium
GTGCAGACGGCGACCGTGAGGGTGGGAGTCGATTCGCTCATCGGTGCCTGTGCCAATGGTAGGTTCGGCTGGAGTGTCAACGCCCCCGCAGGCGCTTTTCGTCAGCTACACATCGCTGCTCGGCGGCGCGGAGCGAATCCTGTTGGACCACGCTACGGCGCTCCCCGGACCGGTCGCACTCGCTTGCCCAGAGGGACCGTTGGCCGCCGCTGCGCACGCCGCCGGGATCGAGGTCGTCACGCTCGCCACCCGCCGCGTCGAGCTGCGCGCACGTGCGAGGGACCGCATCGCGATGCCGCTGAGAATTGCCTCGCAAGCGCGAGAGCTGCGCCGGATCGTCGCCAAGCACCGTCCTCACGTAGTCGTCGCCTGGGGAATGCGCCCGCTGTTGTCATGCGCGGCGGGGCTTACCGCCATACGTCCCCATCTGCCGCTCGTCTTCCAGCACAACGACCTCCTGCCCGGTCCGCTCGTCGGCCACGCCGTGCGCGCCGCCGCCGGTCGCGCCGACTTGACGATCGCGCTGTCCCAGGCGATCGCCGACGACCTCCAGAGTGCTGGGCGGCTCAAGGCGCCGATCGAGATCGTCCGCGCCGGCGTCGATCTCCAGCGCTTCGCGCGACCCGAGCCACCCGGGGAGCGGCATACTCTCGCGCCGACCGTTCTCCTCCTCGGCGCGATCGTCGACTGGAAGCGGCCCGACCTGGCGCTCGAGGCGACCGCACTTGCCGCGCGTCAGCTGCCCGAGCTACGGCTGCGCGTCGCCGGAGCCCCGCTCGCCGCATCGGGTGACCAGCTGCTCGCACGGCTGAGACAGCGTGCCGAGCAGCCCGACCTCGCCGGCCGCGTCGACTTCGCCGGTCGAGTCGAGGACGTCCCGGCGGCGCTTGCCGACGCGGCCTGCCTGCTCCACTGCGCCGATCGCGAGCCGTACGGGATGGCACTCGTCGAGGCGCTCGCCAGCGGCCGTCCCGTCGTCGCCCCCGCGGCCGCCGGCCCGCTGGAGATCGTCGACGAGAGCTGCGGCGTCCTCTATCCACCGGGTGACGCGCAAGCGGCAGCGACCGCGCTAGTCGACGTCGTGCGCCGTGCGGCGGAGCTGGGCCGAGCCGCGCGGATGCGTGCCGAGACGCACTTCGATCGCGCGACCGGCCGCGAGCGCTTCGCGGCACTCGTCGAGGACGTCGCAGCGCGACGCGGCGGGAAGCAGCGACGGTGACCGCGCCGATCGCGATCAACGCACGCGCCGCCGTCCGCGCCGAGGTCGGCGGCGTCGAGCGCGTAACCAGAGAGCTGGTCACGCGCCTGCCGGCGCTCGCGCCAGACCGCTACCGCATCGTCGCACCACCGACGGCACTCGCCCACCGCGCCGGCCATGCCTGGGAGCAGCTGGCTCTGCCGCTCACGACCCGCGGCGCCGAGATCGTCTTCTCGCCCGCCAACACCGCTCCGATCGCCGGCCGGCGCAACGCGGTACTGATCCACGACTTCGCGCCGCTGGTCGAGCCGCGCTGGTACGGCCGAGCCTACGGCGCTTGGCACCGCGCACTGTTGCGCGCGATCGCCAGTCGCGCACAACTCGCGATCACACCCTCGGAGTTCGTTCGCGATCAGCTGACGGAGCTGCTCGGCATGCCAGCCGACCGCATCGTCGCGGTCCCGATGGGCGTCGACCCGGCGTTCGGCGCCGCCCCGGACCCGGCTCCCCTGCTCCGTCGCCTCGGTCTCGACCAGCGCCCCTACGTGCTCGCCGTCGGCACCGCGACCGCCCGCAAGAACCTCGGCCTGCTCGACACGATCGCTCCTACGCTCACGGCCGCCGGCCTCGACGCCGTGATCGCGGGCGGCGCCCGCGGCTATATGCGCGACGACCGCTCCACGAGCGCCCGTCGCCTCGGCTACGTCCCCGAGACCGACCTCCCGGCTCTCTATGCGGGCGCCGCGGCGTTCGCGCTGCCCTCGCTCTACGAGGGCTTCGGCCTGCCCTGCCTCGAGGCGATGGCCGCCGGAACGCCGGTAGTGACCACAACCCGCGGAGCTCTCCCCGAGACCTGTGCAGACGCCGCTCTTTACGCCGATCCCGACGACCCCTCCGCCTTTGCCGCGGCTTGCGTCGCGGCCGCCACCGACCCCGCCACGCGCGATCGCCTGACCGCCGCCGGCCATGCGCGATCGGCGGAGTTCACGTGGGATCGAACGGCGAAACGGGTAAATGGCGCCCTGGAGGCGCTGTTGCCACTACCCTGACCGGTGGGAGGCGCCTGCTGCCCCGTAAACAGCAGGAAGGAACGCCACAAAATGAATCGCACGCTCGGGCGCCGCTTACTGGCCGCCCTGCTCGCCGTCACGGCGCTCGCCGCGATCGCTCCCGCCGCCGAGGCCAAGAAGGCGAAGGCCAAGAAGAGCGACTCGAACGTCACCGTGATGACGCGCAACCTCTATCTCGGCACCGATCTGATCAAGATCGCGACCGCCCCGAACCCGGACGCCTTCAAGGCCGCGGTGACCGCGGGCTTCAACCAGGTCAAGGCGACGAACTTCCCGGCGCGCTCGAAGCTGATCGCGCAGGAGATCAAGCAGACCAAGCCGGACCTGATCGGCCTCCAGGAGGCCGCGCTCTGGCGCACCGGTCCGAGCGACGGATCGACGACGCCGAACGCGACCAAGGTCGAGTACGACTACGTCAAGCTGCTGCTCAAGGCGCTGAAGCAGAAGGGCCTGAAGTACTCCGCCGTGCGGACCACCAATGAGGCCGACATCGAGGGCGCCAGCAGCGAGGGCTTCGACGTCCGCCTGACGATGCGCGACGTCGTGCTCGTCAACAAGGCGCGCAAGGGGCTGAAGGTCACCAAGAAGGGCGGCGCCAACTACACGGCGACGATTCCGTTCCCGACCCAGGGCGGCGTCTTCAACGTCAAGCGCGGCTACGCCTACGCCGACGTCAAGCTCAACGGCAAGGCGTTCCGCTTCATCGACACCCACCTCGAGGCCTATCTCGAGGCGACCCGCGTCGCCCAGGCGACCGAGCTCGTCGCAGCCGGCGGTCCGGTCAAGGGCAAGCGCGTGATCGTCGTCGGCGACATGAACTCCGACCCCAACGACGCCGCCGGCGCATCGTCTGCGGCGTGGGACGTCCTGACCGCGTCGGGCCTCAAGGACACGTGGCCGTGGCTCTACAAGAGCAAGCCGGGCTACGAGTGCTGCCTGAAGACCGATTCGCTGACCGATCCGCCGAAGCCGAGTCCGTTCGACCATCGGATCGACCAGATCTTCGGCAAAGGCAAGGTCAAGCCGCTCAACGCGAAGATCGTCGGCACCAATCCGGCCAACAGCCGCACCAAGTCCGGTCTCTGGGCGTCGGATCACGGAGGGGTGGTAACGAAGCTGAAGCTGAAGTAGCGTTTGGGGGCGGATGAGCACTTATTCCGCCCCCAAGCACTCGACGCACGACGTCTTCAACCAGGCGCCGCCGCTCGCGCCCTACAACGTCTTCGACGCGGACACCGCGTTGCGCGAGGCGCTGGAGCGCGAGGGTGGCGGCTGGGGAGTCGACCGCCTGCGCGACGCCGGCGAGCTCGCCGGCAGCCCAGAGGCGCTCGCCCACTCCGAGCGGGCAGAGCGCAACGAGCCGATCCTGCGTACCCACGACCGCTACGGCAATCGTGTCGAGGAGGTCGAGCTGGACCCGTCGTGGCACTGGCTGCTGCGCCAGGCGATCGAGCGCGAGTGCCACGGCCTGCCATGGCGCGACCCTCAGCCCGGCGCCCACGTCGTGCGCGCGGCGCTGTTCATGACCTGGTCGCAGGTCAACGCCGGCGTGATGTGCCCGGTCTCGATGACGCATGCAGTTGTCCCCGCGCTGCGCGAGAACGCCGAGCTGGCGGCCGAGTGGGAGCCGCGCCTGGTCAAGCCGAGCTACGACGGCGGCGCGCTCGCCGGGATGGCGATGACCGAGAAGCAGGGCGGCTCCGACGTCCGTGCCAACACCACGACGGCAACCGCGATCGGCGACGGCTGGTGGGAGATCACCGGCCACAAGTGGTTCTGCTCTTACCCGCCGTGCGACATCTTCCTGACGCTCGCCCAGACCGACGCGGGCATCTCCTGCTTCATGATCGAGGGCCCGAGCCGCGAGGGCGGCCAGCCGGGCTTCCGCATCCAGCGGCTCAAGGACAAGCTCGGCACGCGCTCACTGCCGTCGTCGGAGGTCGAGTTCAACCAGCTCCCCGCCCGCCTCGTCGGCGAAGAGGGCCGCGGCGTCCAGACGATCATCCAGATGGTCAACCACACGCGGCTCGACTGCCTGCTCGGCTCGGCCGCGTCGATCCGCTGGGGCACGTCCCAGGCCGTCCATCACGCCCGCCACCGTTCGGTGTTCGGCAAGCTGCTCGCTGACCAGCCGGCGATGCGCAACGTGCTCGCCGACCTCCAGCTCGAGTCCGAGGCGGCGACCGCCAACGCGCTGCGGATCGCCCGCGCTTACGACGAGGCCGACGCACCGTTCCGCCGCTTCGCGACCGCGGTCACGAAGTATTGGATCTGCAAGCGTGCCCCCCAGCACGCGCTCGAGGCGCTCGAGTGCCTCGGCGGCAACGGCTATGTCGAGGAGTCAGGAATGCCGCGCCTGCTGCGCGACAGCCCGCTGAACTCGATCTGGGAGGGCTCCGGCAACGTCGCCGCACTCGACGTGCTGCGCGCGATGGCCAAGGAGCCCGAGGGCCTGCCGGCCTTCCTGGCCGAGGTCAAGCTCGCCGCTGGCTCCGACGCCCGCCTCGACGCCCACGTCGCCGGCCTCGAGCAGCGCCTCGGTGGCCTGATGGCCGACGGAGCCGACCCGCAGTGGCAGGCCCGCCGGCTCGTCGAAGACCTCGCGCTCGCGCTCCAAGGTTCGCTGCTCGTCCGCGACGCGCGCATACAGCGTGAAGACGCTGCCGTCCTTCTTCAGC
>CBFGZN010000201.1:0-4885 GCA_965653255.1 uncultured Solirubrobacterales bacterium
CTCGCTGGTGTTCACGGCGACTGACTCCACACCGTCAGGGACCAAGCCGTACACGCCGATGTAGCCGCCCTCGAGGGTCACTGTCGCCGCGCCCACCTGACCCGCCGCAAGCTTGCTCGTCTCCCTACAACTGAGAGTGGCGCCGTCGGCCACCGTCAGCGACGCGCAGACGTAATCACGAGCCGGCAAGACGTAGAGAGCGTTAGAGATCGAACCCAAAGCCATTCGAGAGAGAGCGGGGTTCAGGCCATAGGGGTGGTCGGCACCGATGCGCGCGCTTAGCTCCGCCGGCATGGCATCGGACGTGCCGCGTTGCGTCTGTAGGACAGACAGGGCTTGCGACGCGGCTCTGTCGATCGCATCCACCTGGGCGATTCCTGCTCCCGGCTTTCCGCTTGGATCGGAGTCTTCGTCGGCCAGGGCAGCGGTCGCGGCCAGGCCCACACCGCAGATGGCCGCCAAAACAAGAAGGCGTGTTCGTCCGTTCGTCATCGACTATGCCTCGGCGTAGCCGTCGATTGAATGGTTGCCGCCACTTTGCTGCTTGACCTCGGCGTCGTAGCAGACGCACTGCACGTTGCCGTAGTAGCCCGATGTCGCGTCGGTGTCGCACGTCGATCCGGCCAGCACGCCCCCAGACGAGGGCTTCCATACCCGCTGGCACACCGTGACCGCGCAGCATGGTCCTGGGTATGCGCCTGAGTTGTAGTCGTAGCTGTGCTCGCCGTCGTACGTACCATTGGCGCGCCCGTCACACCATTGGTCGGGCGGCTTGAGCGAGCAGCTGTACCAACTTTGGTAGACGGCCTCAGCTGAGGCGGGACTTGCCAAGAAACACGTAGCGAGGATCGACAGCGCCGCAAGGCGCACCATCCACTTCGTCATGCGATCCCTCCTGTCAGCCATAGGCGCTGTTGCCAGCGCGTCAACGAGTGGGGCGACCCTAACCCGAATCCAAGCGGCGAGTCAAGCGCGTTGCCGGGACGGCTATCGCAGGGGCACCCGCGAACGTCGACCATCCCGCGTCTGCACCACGACGCGGTACCGGGACGGGTCGATGATCTGATCGAGCATGTCTGCGCCGAGACGGCCGTCGAACGCGAGGTACGCCCCGACATAGACACGTAGGGCGGGAGCGCTCGTGCCCGGCGGTCTCCAGACCCTTTTCAGGAGCGCCATGTTGAGATCGCGGCCGTTCGGAGCTCGTATCGCGACCTTGGTTACGTCTGCCTGTGTGAAGCCAACCAACACCGTCGTTGGTCCTACAGTCATCCCAGTGGCAAACAGGGGTTGATGTTCAAGGCGTTGAGCCACGCCGCTCGACGTCGCGCAGCCCACCCGACCAGTGTGTCTGTCGGGCGCCGTACTCCCCGTGTCGCGCGCGATGCAGAGGCGGTGGCGCTCGTCGACGAAGGCGACTGCGACCGCGCCATTTGCCCCGTTGCCTGGTGGCACGGCGACTGGCGGCGTCACCGATCCCTTAACGACGATGGGGGCAGGCTTGATGGGATTGCCGATCTCCCTCTCGATGCGAAGTATTCGGTCGAGGGCCGGTACGCCGAGGCTTACGTCGAGTACGGCAGCTGCAACAGCAGTTCCGGCTAACGCTAGGACCGTCACAGCCAGAACCGGCAACGCGCGTCGCCGGACCGTGTGGCGCCGACTCGCATGTGGATGCTCGGCGCGATCGCCAATACGCCGCGCGAGATCCTCGAGCATGCGCCTTTGCGCGTCATGCGCGCTCTGCTCGACGGTGATCCGAGGTCGACGCTTCAGACGGAACCACCTCATGGCCGCCGCCTCCAACGTGTGCTGCGCAGCCGCGCGAGGCCGCGGCTGACGCGTTGCCTGATCGCCGCCACGTTGACCTGCGCCTCCTCGGCGATCTCGCGGTAGCTGCGCTCGTCGACTACCCGAGCTAGCACCGCCTCGCGCTCAGCGGCGGGCAGAAGGTCGAGGTCGGCAACAAGCTCGTCTCGAGAAGAGTCAAGCGCCCGCTCGACCTCCTCGATCGCCTCGTCGGTGTACGTAAGCACGGGCACACCGAGTCGCCACGCGTTCGCGCGGTCGATGGCTCTTCGACGCAAGCTACGTGCGACTTTGAAATGGGCGATCCCGTAGAGCCAAGCTCGCGCGGGTGCGACCTCGGGCTGGAACCGATGCCGGCCGATCAACGCGGCTTCAAAGACCTCGGCCGTCAGGTCAAGCGCGGTCTCGACGTCGGTGACTCGAGCTTCGAGGTAGGCAGTGACCGACTTCGCATGCCGGCTGTAGAAGACGCCGAACGCCTCCGGACATGTCGCAGTCAGCTCCAGCAGCTCAGCGTCGGAACACCTATCGAGGGGCTTCGCCATTCGTCCTCTGTTGGTTGTCCAGGCGCAGTTGGAGCGTCGACGGGCCAGCGTCAAGCGCATCGACGGCGACGTACGGGCCTCCGCGAACCGTCTCATCTTCGCACGCCCCCCGCTCCACGGGCCTTGACCGCAATCCGGCTACGGAGGCGGGCGAGCCCCCGACTCACTCGTTGCCTGGCAGCCGCCTGCTTGAGATCGGCCTCCTCGGCGATCTCGCGGTAGCTGCGCTCGTCGACGACGCGCGCCAGCACGGCGTCACGCTCAGCAACGGGCAGCAGACGAAGGTCATTGAGCAGATCGCTCCGGGCGGAGTCGAGACGGCGCTCGACCTCCTCGATCGCGGCGTCGGTGTACACGAGCATGGGCATACCGAGTCGCATCTGGGTGGCGCGGTCGATAGTCCTCTGGCGGAAGTTGCGTGCGACTTTGAAACGGGCGATCCCATAGAGCCATGCGCGTGCCGGCGCGATCTCTGGTCGGAAGTTGCGCCTCCCAGTTAGGGCCGCTTCGAAGACCTCAGCCGTCAGGTCGAGCGCCGTCTCAACATCGCCAGTACGAACAGCGAGGTATGCGGTAATCGCCTGTGCGTGCCGGCTGTAGAAGACGCCGAATGCTGCGGGGCAGACAGATGTCAGCTCCAGCAGTTCAGCGTCCGGACATCTATCGAGGCGCCGAGTCACCGCAGACCCGAGGCGCATCGCCGCAGTGCGTTACCGCCTTCACTCCTGTCGATCGAATCGCCGCTCCGCACAAAGTGCGGTCGCAGGAGATCCCTACGCTGCCTCGTGACCTTCCGCTGAGAGGAAGGCGAGCAAACCATCGACAGCAGCCAAACACAGGGTCTTCAGCTCACGAAGGCGCTGTCGGTCGTTCTGATCGACTACGTACGGAGGCGCCCCGATCTGTTCGACCAGTTCATCCAGGCTGCGGGTCGCGTCTGACAAGCCGAGGATGGCCGCCTCCGCTAAGAGCTCCCGTGAGCCGGTCAAGGAAGCAGAGGCGTCAACTGGTCCGCGCGCCAACTGGGTCTGCAGTTGCGCGACGTCTTCGAGCCGCTTGAGATGCCACGCCTTGTCCTTGATGTCCTCGCACTCGGACACGCCCTGCTTCGCCGATAGGGCCATGTCCTTCAATGCCTTGGCATAGAGCCCTGACATGGTTGGACCGACAACCAGCGTCAGTTCGTCTCCAGTATTCGTAGCTACGACCGTCACGGTTCTCCTCCCGTAGCGCCTATGTACTGTTGCCGCAACGGCAACACAGACGCTGAGACTAGCGAAGCGTGACTAGTCGATTCCGACACGCACAGGGTGCAAGCTACTTACCGCTGCCCACTAACCAGTGTTGCGGCGTCGATGTGAAGCGCTCGTGCCAGGCGGACGATCGACACGACACCTACCTCCCGTTGGCCTGTCTCGAGGCGACTCACCCAGCCCGGTGAGCGGCCGCATAGACGAGCCAACTCACGCACGGATAGACCGGCGCTCTCCCGCGCCTCTCTGAGGTTGGAGCCAAAGCGCTGCCGGATGACCTTGGCATCGCTTGCTGCGGCATCACTCACGAATGAGGTTGGCCTTGCGGGCATCCGATGTGACGACGCGGCGTCCCGGCTCAACCGATGTCGCGCATCAGGTCTCCGGGTTCGACGTTGAGCGCCCTGGCAAGCCGGACGATGACCGTCAGCTTGGGCTCTCGCGAACCCGACTCCAGCCGACTGATCCACGACCGCGTACAGCCGTACGCATCTGCAACGTCATCCAGGCTCATGCCCGCCGTCTTGCGTAGGAGACGGAGGTTCGCCGCGAACTGCTGCCGAACGTCCTCGATCTCATCCCGACTGCGGACATGGTCGAAGTCATCGGTCACGCGGGGTATTGCCTTACCGCTGAGCCAACGTGACGAGAAAGTCTCGAGACGGCCGCACCGACTGCGTATGGCGCTCTTGCGCCCCCTGCTGGCGGGGGCTATCCTCCCGGCGCGTGTTGCCGCTCCGGCAACATTGACGCGGAGGAGGGGAGGCGGGTTGTGGAAGACGTAGGGAGGGATAGCGGGGTAGGCATCCGTCGCAACGGTGCCGCGCAGGCAACACCTGAGACGGCGCGCGAGATCGAGCGCTGTCTCGCCGAAGGACTGTCGACCGGCCAGATCTGCGCCCGCTATGGCGAGGTCGCCGGTATGTACGCGAAGTACCGGCTAGATCCCCTGGCGACGCTCCAAACGATCGGCGAGGAATGGGGGGGAGTGACGCGGGAGTGCGTGCGCCAACGGTTCGCTGCCGCCGGGCTACCTTCTCGCACCCCGGAGCAAATCGCCAGCCTGCGCCGACAACGACGACTCGCAGACATTCGAGAGCAGTGCACCGCCGAGCTGCGCGCGGCCTGGGTCAGCGGCTCCCCGATGGACGAGATCGCGAAGCAGTTCGGATTGCAGCCCGGCGAACTCCGAACACTGGTCGCCGAGATCGTGGGCCAGTCTGAGCGCGACGAACGCGCCTCTGCGCGCACGCGCCGTCGGCGCGACGCTCGCGCGGC
>CBFGZN010000202.1:0-4881 GCA_965653255.1 uncultured Solirubrobacterales bacterium
CGAGGCGGTCAACAAGGTGCTGCGCGAGATGGAGAAGGAGCGCGCCCAGGCATACGGCGGGCTCAACCGCCAGCTCGTCGAGGTGACCGAGACCCAGCAGCGGCTGCACGCCGAGACGGCGAACCTCGTCACCGCGCTGCGTGCCCCGCACGTCCGCGGCCGCTGGGGCGAGGTCCAGCTCAAGCGGGTCTGCGAGATGGCGGGCATGCTCGCCTACTGCGACTTCTACGAGCAGCAGACGGTCACCGGCGACAGCGGCGTGCTGCGTCCCGACGTGGTGGTCAAGCTGCCCGGCGGCAAGGACGTAGTCGTGGACGCCAAGGCGCCGCTGGCGGCTTACCTCGACGCGATCGAGGCGAAGGACGAGGCGACGCGCGAGTTGCACCTGGACACGTTCGCCCGTCACGTTAACGAGCACATCAAGAAGCTTTCGGCGAAGTCCTACTCGGCTCAGTTCGACTCGTCACCCGAGTTCGTTGTGATGTTCCTGCCCGGCGAGGTCTTCTACTCGGCGGCGCTCGAGCGGATGCCCGACCTGATCGAGCGCTCGGTCGAGGAGTCGGTGCTGATCGCAACGCCGACGACGCTGATCGCGCTGCTGAAGGCGGTCGCCTACGGCTGGCGCCAGGAGAAGATGGCCGAGTCGGCGCGCGAGGTGTCGGCGCTCGGCCGCGAGCTCTACCAGCGGCTGTCGGTGCTCAGTGACCGCTTCGTCACGCTCGGCCGCCGGCTCGACTCGTCGGTGAAGGCCTACAACGACACCGTCGGCACGCTCGAGAGCCGCGTGCTGGTCTCGGCGCGCAAGTTCGACGAGCACGGCGTCGCGCCCGACGGCGCGGAGCTCGAGGCGCCGGCGCCGATCGAGCTGTCCGCGCGCCGGTTGCGCGCCGCCGAGGTCGACGGCGAGGACGACGAGCCGCGCGAGCTTCCCCGCACCGCCGAGGATCTGCTCTAGGCTGAGTCCATGATCGGATTCATCGTCGCCGGAATCTTCATCGGCATCCTCGCCCGCTTGATCATCCCCGGCCGCCAGCGGATTGGCGTGTTGATGACGATCCTCGCGGGCCTGCTCGGATCGATCGCCGGCGGCCTGTTCGCCTCGTGGATCGGCACCGGCGGGATCTGGGAGCTCAACTTCCTCGGCTTCGTTTGCGCGATCGGCGCGGCGGTGCTGTTCATCGCTGCCGCGGAGGGGCTCCGGCTCGGTCCGGGCAACCGCCGCGAGCTCGGGCGTTAGCGCCCAGCTAGCAGCGCTTTTCAGCATTCCTGCTACGGTCCGTCGCGTCGGTCGCCAACCGTGGCGGCCGAGAGAGCCCGTCCTTGCTGCGTCTCAACGCGTCCGGGGTAGTGGATCTCCCCGTCGCATTCAAGGAGTCGCAGTTCATATGTCCCAGCAGTCCTTCGCCGATCTCGGCGTGTCAAATCCCGTGCTGTCCGCGCTGGAGCAGCGCGGCATCACCGAGCCGTTCGCCGTCCAGCGCCTCGTCATCGAGGACGTGCTCGCCGGCCGTGACGTGCTCGCCCAGTCGCCGACCGGATCGGGCAAGACGCTCGCCTTCGGCGTTCCGCTGATCGATCGCATCGCGGCCGACTCGCGCCGCCCGGCCGGCCTGATCCTCGCCCCGACCCGCGAGCTGGCCTGCCAGATCGTCGACGAGATCTACGAGATCGCGCACTCACGCGCGCTGTCGGTGGCGCCCGTCTACGGCGGCGTCGGCATCCAGGCACAGGCGCGCAAGGCGTCGAAGGCGCACATCGTCGTGGCGACCCCCGGTCGCCTCGAGGATCTGATCCAGCGCCGTGAGCTCTCGCTCCAGCACGTCCAGGTGCTGGTCCTCGACGAGGCCGACCGGATGCTCGACATGGGCTTCAAGCCCGCCGTCGACCGGATCGTCAGGCAGACCCCGAGCGATCGCCAGACGATGTTCTTCTCGGCGACGCTCGACGGCGCGCCCGGCCAGGTCGCACAGTCCTACACCCGTGACGCCGCTCGTCACGTCCACACGCCGAAGGTCGAGCGCAAGGCCGACGTGCAGCACCGCTTCGTCCACCTCGCGCACGCCGACAAGGTCGACACGCTGATCCGCGAGCTGAACGAGACCGAGCGCGGGCGCACGCTCGTCTTCGTCCGCACCAAGCGTGGCGCCGACCGGCTCGTCCAGCGGCTCGCCAAGAGCAACATCAAGGCTGTCGCGATGCACGGCAACAAGACGCAGAACCAGCGCCAGCGCGCGCTCGCGAGCTTCGAGTCGGGCAAGGTCGACACGCTCGTCGCGACCGACGTCGCGGCGCGCGGCATCGACGTCCCGGACGTCACCCACGTCTTCAACTACGACGCCCCCGAGGACCGCGACACCTACGTCCACCGTGTCGGCCGCACCGGCCGCGCGGGAGCGACCGGCGCCGGCGTCAGCTTCGTGATCGCCGATCAGGCGCGCGACATGCGCCGGATTGCGACCGACCTCGGCCTGATCGCCGAGTTCGACCACGAGGCGCCGGCCCATGTGACCGGCGGCGATCGTGACGTCACTCCGCGTGGCAACGGCGGCGGTCATCGCGGTCAGGGCGGCCAGAAGCGCGGCCGCAACGGTGGCGGCGGTAAGGGCCGCGGTCGCTCGAACGATCGTCAGGGTCGTGGCCGCTCCGCGAGCGAGTCGCGCGACGGCTCCAACGGCAACCGTCCCAAGGCACGCCCGAACGGCTCGGGCACCGCGACCGGCAACGTCGCCTCGTCGCGCCCGCCGCGCAAGCGCCGCTCGCGCGTCTGAGGATGATCTTCCACGATTGTGTGGGCTAGAGCCCGCACGATCGTGGAAGAGAAGCGCCGCTCCGTTTAGGCTCGCGCCATGGCGGAGGCGCCACAGCGCCTGGAGCGCTCGACGGTCGTAGCCCTGGCGGCGATGGCGATGGCGGTCTTCGTGATCGCCAACGACGTGACCGCACTCAGCGTCGCGCTGCCGGACATCGAGAGCGACTTCGACGCCGACCTCGGCACCGTCCAGTGGGTGATCAGCGCCTACGCGCTGATCTTCGGCGTGCTGATCGTCACCGGCGGCCGGCTCGCCGACCTGCTCGGGCGGCGACGCGTCTTCTTCATCGGCGCGGCGATCTTCGCCTTCTTCTCGCTGCTCGGCGCGCTCGCGCCCGGCGTGATCACGCTGATCGTCGCACGCGGCCTGATGGGCATCGGCGGTGCGCTGATGTGGCCGGCGATCCTCGGCATGACCTACTCGATCCTGCCCAAGGATCGGGCCGCGCTCGCGGGC
Source organism: uncultured Solirubrobacterales bacterium (assembly GCA_965653255.1). GTDB lineage: Bacteria > Actinomycetota > Thermoleophilia > Solirubrobacterales > Thermoleophilaceae > JAAYBF01. The sequence goes on from CBFGZN010000202.1 coordinate 3,267, forward strand.
GCGCTGATCATCGGCGCCGCGGGCTTCGGCAACGCCGCCGGCCCGCTGATCGGCGGCTTCCTGACCGACGCCTTCGACTGGCGCTGGATCCTGGCGCTCAACCTGCCGATCGCCGCGCTCGCCAGCTTCGTCACCTGGCGCTACGTCCCCGAGTCGAGCAGCGAGGACACCGACCGGCGGTTCGACTACGCCGGCGTCGCCACGCTGTCGGTCGGCCTGATCGCGCTGCTCGTCGCGCTCGACGAGGTGACCGGCCTCGGCTGGACCGATCCCGTGATCCTCGGCCTGTTCGCGCTCTGCGTCGTCCTGCTGGTCGCCTTCGTCTTCAGCGAGCGCCGCGCCGGCGCGGCAGCGCTCGTTCCTGACGACGTGATCGCCAACCGCGCCTTCCGCTCGGCCTGCCTGGCGGTGCTGCTGATGTCGCCGACCTTCTTCGTCGCGCTGATGTACCTCCCGCAGTTCATGCAGAAGATCCTCGAGTACACGCCGGTCGAGGCCGGGCTCGGCCTGCTGCCGATGATGGGCGTCTTCGCGGCGGTCTCGTTCACCGCCGGCCCGCTCTACGAGCGTCTCGGCCCGCGGCCCGTGATCGCCGCGGGGGCGTTCTGCCTGGTTACCGGCCCGCTGTTGATCTCGCTGATCGAGCGCGGCGACAGCTGGGCTCAGCTGATCCCCGGAATGGTCGTGCTCGGCGTAGGTGTCGGCCTCTTCTACAGCTCGATCACGACCGCCGCGGTCACCGCGCTCGACGAGTCGCGCGCCAGCCTCGCCGGCGGCATCGTCTACATGTTCCAGGTCGCCGGCGGGTCGATCGGGCTCGGCCTGGCCACGACCGTCTTCACCGAGGCCGTCGAGCGCGGCGGCTTCGAGGACGGCTTCCAGTGGGTATTCCACCTTGTCGCCGCGCTCGCGCTCGCCGCGCTGGCCGTCGTCCTGCTCTACGTCGGCCGCGCCGAGGACTATGAGCAGGCGGTCAGCCGAGGACGGTGATCAGCACTTGCCAGGCTTCTTGGCGCCTGGCGCCAAGCACTGCAGCTTCGAGGCGGGCTTCTTGCTCTTGCGCACCGTGTAGGTGAAGACCTTCCCGACCAAGTTCGGCGCCGTGACCGTGATCTTGAGCTTGGTGCCGACTGGCAGCTTGCGGCCGGCGAAGGGCTTGCCGAGCTCGAGCTTGGCGCGGGGCTTCCTGGAGGTGATCTTGCGCGACTTGAAGGGGCAGCGCTTCTGCGACACGCGCTTCGCCGTCTTGCAGGCGATGACGACCTTTGCCCGAGCCGGGAGCTTCTTCAGCGTCAGGCTACGGACCTTCGTGAACGTCTGGGCGACCGTCCACTTGGGCGACAGCTTAGAGCCGATCTTGCGCGGCGGCGCCAGGACCCGGACGGTGGCCGTCGCGGGGTCCGAGGGTACTCCGGCCGCGACGGCTCGATAGGCGAACGAGTCGGTCCCGGTGGTGCCGATCTGCGGTGCGTAGCTGACCTGGTTGCCGCGGACTCCCGCGAGCGTCCCGCGCGCCGGATCGCCTCCACCAGGTCGTCCACGGTCGCGCCCGCCTCCACCCTGACCGCTTCCAGCGCGGTGCGGTAGGTCGCCACCAGCGTGGCCCATGGGTGTT
>CBFGZN010000203.1:0-4866 GCA_965653255.1 uncultured Solirubrobacterales bacterium
GCGATCGCCTTCGCGGACGACAGGCCGACGAGCAGCGCACCGATCAGGCCCGGCCCGCGCGTGACAGCGACGGTGTCGATCGCATCGAGGGTCGCGCCAGCGCCCTCGAGCGCGTCCGCGACGATCGCGTCGAGCGCCTCGAGATGGTGGCGCGACGCGATCTCGGGGACGACGCCGCCGTAGCGCTCGTGGAGCAGGCCTTGCGACGCGATCGCATTCGAATGGATCTCGCCACCGTGTCCGACGACCGCGGCGCAGGTGTCGTCGCAGCTCGTCTCGATCGCGAGGATCATCCCGCGGCACCGGTCTGCGCCTCGGCATCGGCCGTCCGGGCGCCGGCTCCGCTCTTGCGCCACATGATCAGGGCGTCCTCGCGATTGTCGTGGTAGTAGCCGCGCCGTTTGCCGGCCGTATAGAAGCCGAACCGCTCGTACAGGCCGATCGCCGGCGTGTTCGACGGCCTGACCTCGAGCGTGTACTGCTCTCCCGGCCCGTCGGCCTGCGCAAAGAGATGGTCGAGCAGGGTGCTGGCGATCCCCTGGCGCAGCAAGTTCGGGTCGACTGCGACGTTCATGACGTGCCAGTCGTCGACATAGCGCGAGCAGACGAGGTAGCCGACGATCCGTCCATCGCGCAGCGCCGCCAGGCAGATTCCGCTCGGCTTCGACAGCTCGAGCACGAACATCGCCAGCGACCATGGCGTCGTGAACGCCCGCCGCTCGATCGCGATCACCTGCGGCAGGTCGGCGTAGGCGAGGGGCCTGATTTCGAGCGGTTGGCTCACTGGGTTCTCGGCTTCGCGTCCGGGAGGCGCAGATAGTCCGGCAACACCGCCTCGACGGGGACCGGCGCCACGGTCGCCGCCAGCCGGCAGATCGACAGCCCGCGCACCACATGGGAGCTGGAGCCGGCGTCCGGAACGGTGGCGCCCGCCGCCTCGAGGACGTCTCGAAAGCGTATCGCCCCGTCTCCGACGGCCAAAGCGCTGGTTCCACGCTCGCGCAAGCGCTCTGCGACGGCTTCGGGAGCGGCTACGAACGGCTCCCAGAGCTCGTCCTCACCCTCGTAGAGCGCGGCGAAGACCTCGTCGCGCCGGGCATCGACGACCGCGAGCGTCGATGCACCTGCCGAAGGCATCTGGCCATTCGACTGGGCGTCGACGGCGCCGGCGGCACCGCCATGCGCGAGCGCGGCGAGCGACGACACCGGACGCAGCTCCAACCCGGTTGCGCCGGCCAGTCCGTGCGCCGTGGCTATCCCGATCCGCAGCCCGGTGAACATCCCCGGCCCGACGCCGACCGCGATCGCGTCGAGCTCGTCCCAACCCAGACCGGCAGCGTCCATGCAGCGCATCACCGCCGGCATCAGCTCCGCCGCGTGCGCCGGCCGCTCCCCGAGCCGAGCCGCGGTCGGCTCGACCTCGAAGACCACCCCGTCGGCGCGCAGCACACAGGCCGCACTCGCCGCCGTCGCGGTGTCGAACCCCAGCACGTTCACGCGATCTCCACCCTGCGCCGGTCCTCGCCGGCGTGCTCCAGCGTCACGCGCGCGGCGACACGCCCGATCGCGGGCTCGCCGATCGCGGGCCACTCGACGAAACCGATCCGCGCTGGCGTCAGGTAGTCCTCGAGCAGCGACGGGTCCTCCCCGGCCAGCGAGTCGAGCCGGTAGAGGTCCAGATGGGCGACCTCGACACGGCCCGGGTAGAGCTGACCGATCGTGAAGGTCGGGCTGGTGACGGGGCTCTCTACGCCCAGCGCCCGGCAGGCACCGCGCACGAACGTCGTCTTCCCGCTGCCCAGCTCACCGGAGATCAGCACGACGTCGCCGGGCACCAGCCGTTCGGCCAGATCGGCTCCGGCCGCCTCCGTCGCCGCCGCGCTATCGGTCTCCAGCGTCACATGTCGAAGTCTGAACGACCCAGGCTGTCAACAGCTCACAAGCAGGTGGAATGCCCGGTTCTCGTCGACCGGGTTGCCACCGGCGTTGTAGGTCACCGTCCGCACGTTGACCGCGTTGGCATTCGCGGCGGTGCTCGCCACCGACGCGGTCCCAGTGCCCGGACCAGCCGCACCGACGTCACCGACAGTGGCGGTGTAGACGCAGCCACGTACGTCGCGATCGAAGACCACCTGGTAACGGCCGGCAGCGGTGCGAACGACGCTGCTCACGCCGCGGCCACGCGCGAGCACGCCCGCTCCGGTGACGACTGCCTGGTGCGCAAGCGCCTGCACCGGCCCGAGCGACGACTCCTTGATCGATCCGCCGCCGATCGAATCCGCCTTCAGCTTCGACCCGTGTAAGGAGTGCTTCTTGAAGTCGACGCCGGTCAGGCTGCCGTTCTTGACGTTGCCGCCGGTCACGACGATCGCGGCATAGGCGCCGCCGCCGAGCGCGACGAACAGTGCGATCAGGGCTACCGCCATCGCGGGCGACGGCAGGAACTTCCGCTTGCGGGACATTCGGGCACTCCTCGGGTCGAGTTCAGGTCCTCCCCACCGCTAACCCGTGAACTGCCCGGAAGTAGCTACCCGCGAACCTCGGCGTCGAGCAGCTCGTGCAGCCGCGCCCGCTCATCGGGGGCCATCGTGTAGCCGTGCTCGGGCGCCGGATAGTTGCGCTTGCGCACGTCGTCGGCGTAGGCCCGAACCCCAGCGATCATCTCGTCGCGGACCGCGGCGTAGCGCTTGACGAAACGCGCAGCATGGCCGTCGTAGATGCCGAGCAGGTCGTGCATCACCAGCACCTGGCCGTCGGTCGACGGTCCCGCTCCGATGCCGATCACCGGGATCTCGAGCCGCGGCATCAGCTCGTCGGTCAGATCGGACGGGATCGCCTCGAAGACGACCGCAAAGCAGCCCGCCTCTTGGAGCGCGAGCGCGTCGTGCGCAACCTCGAGCGCCCGCTCGGCGGTGCGGCCCTGAGAGCGGTACCCACCGAGCGCCGTCGCCGTCTGCGGCGTCAAGCCGACATGACCCATGACCGGGATGCCGGCGCCGATGATCGCCCGCGCCCGGTCGACGGACGTCCCGCCGCGCTCGAGCTTGACGGCGTCGCAGCCGGCCTCCTTGACGAACCGCTGAGCGGTCGCGATCGCCTGCTCGTCGGAGGCCTCGTAGGAGCCGAACGGCAGGTCGCCGACGAGGATCGGGGTGTTGAGACCGCGCCGGACGGCGGCGGTCAGCATCAGCATCTCGTCGACCGAGACGGGCACGGTGCTGGGGTAGCCGAGCACCGTCATCGCGGCCGAGTCGCCGACCAGGACGATGTCGACGCCGGCCTCCTCGGCGACCTGTGCGCCGGGATAGTCGTAGGCGGTAACCATCGCGATCGGCTCGCCGAGCGCCTTCTTCTCGACCAGCGACGACAGCGTCAGCGGCTTGCCCTTCGCGGGCGGTGCGGTGGCGATCTTCGGGCTCGCGCTCATGACAGCAGCTCCGCTACGGCGTCGTCGACGGTGACGATCTCGTTGGCGCCGTTGACGTGAACGACGCGCGGCTCGTAGGTCTCGAGCTCGGCCTCCTCGTACTCGGCGTAGGAGACGACGATCACCTTGTCGCCGGTATGCACAAGCCGAGCAGCGGCGCCGTTGACCTGCATGTCGCCGGAGCCGCGTCGGCCGGCGATCGTGTAGGTCTCGAAGCGGGCGCCGTTGTCGATGTCGAGCACGTGGACCAGCTCGTGCTCGCGGATGTCGGCGGCGTCGAGCAGATCGGCGTCGACGGTGATCGAGCCGACGTAGTTGAGATCGCTGCCCGTCAAGGTCGCACGGTGGATCTTCGATTTGAGCATCTTCCGTCTCATCTGGGGAGGACTCCTTGTCGGGAGGTGAGGAGGGTGTTGTCGATCAGGCGGGCGCGCCCAAAGCGGGCGGCCACGGCAAGCAGGGTCGAGCCGTTGACGCGCTCGGCGGGCGACAGGTCGGTCGCCGAGCGCAGCTCCAGGTACTCCGGCTCGATGCCAGCGGCCGCGAGCTCACCGCGAGCGGCGGCGAGCACGGCGGCGGCATCGGTGTCGCCGGCGACGACGGTCCGCTCAGCGACGGCGAGCGCACGGTGCAGCGCCGTCGCGCGGTCGCGCTCGGCGGGCTCGAGGTAAGCGTTGCGCGAGCTGAGCGCGAGGCCGTCGGGCTCGCGAACGGTCGCGACACGCTCGATCCGCACGGGGATATCGAGGTCGCGGACCATCCGCTCGATCACGACGACCTGCTGGGCGTCCTTCTGGCCGAAGAACGCGACGTCGGGCGCCACGATGTTGAAGAGCTTTGCGACGACCGTGGTAACGCCGTCGAAGTGGCCGTGGCCGCGCCGCTCGGGGTCGCCGCAGAGCACCTCGCTGACGCCGCCGACGCTGACGGTCGTCGCGTAGCCGTCCGGATAGACCTCGGTGACCGGCGGCGCGAACAGCAGGTCGACGCCGGCGCCGGCGGCCAGCTCGGCGTCGCGCGCCTCGTCGCGCGGATAGGCGTCGAGGTCCTCGCTCGGCCCGAACTGCGTCGGGTTGACGAACAGCGAGACGACGACGCAGTCGCAGGCCTCGCGCGCGGTACGCATCAGCGCGAGGTGGCCATCGTGGAAGGCGCCCATCGTCGGCACGAGGCCGATCGTCTGGCCTTCGGCGCGGCGCGCGGCGAGCGCGGCACGCAGCTCGGCGATCGTGCGCACGGTCCTCATGCGACCACCGCCTCGCGGCCGGCGACAGCCGCCGTGCGGGCGACCAGCTCGTCGAACAGCGGCAACAGCTCTGGCGCGTGGTGCTCGACGGCGTCGCGCTGGCGGGCGACGGTCGCGCCGTCTCCCCGCGCCACCGGGCCGGTCAGCGCCGCGTGCGGGCCACGCTCCGCCCAGTTGTCGACCGTGGCGCGCA
>CBFGZN010000204.1:0-4727 GCA_965653255.1 uncultured Solirubrobacterales bacterium
ATCAAGGTCAACCAGATCGGCACGCTCACCGAGACGCTCGAGGCGATCGCGATGGCCCACGACGCCGGCTACACCGCAGTCATGTCGCACCGCTCCGGCGAGACCGAGGACACGACGATCGCCGACCTCGCCGTCGCCACTGGCTGCGGCCAGATCAAGACGGGGGCGCCATCGCGCTCGGATCGCGTCGCGAAGTACAACCAGCTGCTGCGGATCGAGGAGGCGCTCGGCGCGTCCGCCGTCTATCCGGGACGCAGCGTCTTTCGCAGCTGAAGGAGCGCGGGAGCGGGCGTAGAAGGTGGCTCTGATGGCCACCGCTACAGCACGCGCTCCGCGCCGGCGCGCCTCGTCCAACCTGAAGCTGGGCGGGATCCGCTGGGACCGGTTGAGCCGCGTTGCGCTGCTGGCACTACTCGGCGTGATCCTGCTGATGTACGTCTCGCCGGCCAAGCACTGGTGGGAGTCGTCGCGGACGGCGGCGGCCCAGAACGCCGAGCTGCAGCACCTGGAGGCCGAGAACAAGCGGCTGCAGGAGCGCTCGGAGCTTTTGAAGGACCCGGACACGCTCGAGCTCGAGGCGCGCAAGCTCGGGATGACGCGCAGCGACGAGCGAGCGTTCGTCATCCGCAGGCCGTCCGAGTAGCGGCACGCCGCTAACCTCGCCGGCTGTGTCCTATCCAGTCGACCTGGCCCTCGATCAGTGGCGCATGGGGCAGATCCGCGTGATCGGCGATCCCGACCTCGCCGACGCGTCCGACGCCGTGCTGGCCGAGCTGCGCAAGCGGCTCGGCGGTGTGTTCCAGATCACCGAGCTCGCCGACCTCTACGGCGAGGGTACGGACTGGGCGTCAGAGGTCGCTCAGCGCTACGCACAGGGCACAGACTCCAGCTGGGCGATCGATGCCGCATTCGCCCGCTACGCACAGCAGGCTGCCGACTTCGCCGGCGGCCGGATGCAGCGCTTCGAGGAGGAGTAGCCGCTAGGCGTCGTCGCTGCCGGAGCCGAGCCGCTCGATGATGATGCGGTCGGCCTCGACGGTGACCTTGACGGGCCGGTGGCCGGCCCAGTGCTCGGCGTAGACGGCGTCGTCCTGGATGGCAGGATCCAGCCAGAGGCCGTAGCCGTCCTCGCCGTGGTCGAAGGTGCCCTCGAGGCCCTTCTTGGCGCCACCGCGCTTGCGGCCGCGGCCACCGCGACGCCCACGGCGGCGGCGTGACTTGCCCTCGCCGCTGTCGTCGGCCTCGCGATCCTCCGACGACTCGTCGTCCTCCTCGTCGTCGCGCTCGGCCTCGCGTGAGGCCTCCTCCTCGAGTGCGGCGGCGACGAGCGCCTCGTCCTCGGCGCGGAGATCGATCTCCTCCTCGTCGACGCGCGGGCCGAAGAGGTCGGTCTCGACGCCCTCGGTCTCACCCGCCTCCAGGTCGTGCTCCGACTTGAAGTTCGTGACGTCCTTGACGGACACCTCGAGCTGGTGGGCGATCCAGGCATCGGTGCGGCCCTGTCGGACCCACGTGCGGATCTGGTTCAGCTGTGGTTTGAGTGATCGGCGTGCCAAAGCGGCGGGGAGACTAGCGACTTAGCGAAGCAGCCGGCTCTGCCGGATGCGCACGAGGTTCTCCCTCAGCCCGCGACGGAGGCGAGGACCTGGAACATCACCCACGTCACGATGGCCGTCGTAGCGAGGATCGTCGCGATCAGCCCGATGAAGCGGAGCGTGCCGTGCTTGTGCACCTTGTCGACACGCCGCACCCGTGAACGCTGCGCCGCCTCACGCCGTAGACGCTCCCGGCGCTGCACAGAATCGGCGGCCTCCTCGCGGAAGGCCGCCTCGAACTGATGGAGCGACTGACGCATGCGCATCGGAGGAACCCTAGACGTGCGCGCCCTGCTCCGCGCCCTCGTAGACCTCGACGAAGCGCAGGTAGTTGGCCGCGACCTGGTCGGAAGCGTCCTCGCGGGAGATCGATCCGTCGAGGAACCCCTTCAGCGCGTCCCACCAGATCGAGCGCCCGATCGCGAAGCCGACGAAGCCGTCGACCGGCGCCGCTTGGCGCAGCCAGTGGTCAACCTTGGCGTCGCTGGCGCCACGTCCGAGCAACACGCAGACGACGCCGTCGCGACCGTCGCGGCGGGTTACCTGGGCGAGCATCTCGCAGTCGGACCGCTCGTCGACGCCCTCGATCTTCCAGATGTCGACGTCGATGCCGTAGTCCTGGATCGCCTCGATCGCGCCGCGCATCAGGTCGGGGCGGAGCTCGGCGTCGTAGCGGTCGGTGTCGCCGCCGACCGACTCGAGCTGGGCCGGCTCGGCTGGCACCAGCAGCTCGAAGAGGAACTTGCGGTCGTTCTCCTTCAGCCAGTCCGAGAGGCGCTTCAGCTTGGCGAGCTGGGTCTCGTTCATCTCCGGGTCGCCGTCCGGGTTGTAACGGACGAGCACCTTCGAGAAGTCGGGATCGAAGCTCAGGATGTGATCGCCGAACTGGTCGCCGTACTCGAACTCGAAGTCCGGGCGGCCGCTCGCCTCGACCGGCATCGCGAGCTTCAGGCCGCGCGCCTTGGCGTCGGTCGGGATGTCGCCGCCGAACTGCTCGTCGACGAGCGTTCCGCTGGCGGCTGGGTCGGCGCCGCGGTCGGCGGCCTTCGCCATGCCCTCGAAGATCAGGTGCTTCGCGTCCGCGATCGTCGCGGTCTGCTCGGGCGTGGGATCGCCCTCGATGCCGAACATCTTCGTCTGGAAGGACCCGCGGTGGTCGAACGCGAGGATGTACAGCTTGCCGTCGTAGCCGAGGCTCATTTCGGAGTCTTGCCTCCTAGAGGTTTCGTGGACGCTCCAGGATACCCCCGTCCCAGAGCGTTTGCGGGGCCGGTGCGGGGGATACCCTTGCTGCGTGGAGCACCGGTTCACGGGGCCCTCCTACACGCTCGGTGTCGAGGAGGAGCTGATGATCGTCGACGCCGAGACGCTCGATCTGGCCAATTCGATCGAGGGGTTGCTTGCGGACCTCGAGGGCCACGACGCCGCCGGCGAGGTCAAGCCCGAGCTGATGGAGTCGGTCTGCGAGATCGCAACGACGCCTTGTGCGAACGCCAGCGAGATCGGCCTCCAGCTCGGCGAGCTGCGCCGCACGGTGATGGAGGCCGCCAGCCGGCGTGGCTTGGCGATCGGCGCGTCCGGCACCCATCCGTTCGCGATGTGGGAGGACCAGCGGATCGTCTCGCGGCCGCGCTACCGCGAGCTAGTCGCCGGCCTGCAGTGGGTCGCGCGCCAGGAGCTGATCTTCGGCATCCACGTCCACGTCGGCGTCGACGACCCCGACAAGGCGATCCACATCGCCAACGGGATGCGCGTCCATCTGCCGATCCTGCTCGCGCTGTCGGCCAACTCGCCGTTCTGGCGCGCCGACGCGACCGGGCTGCTGTCGTCGCGGACGCCGATCTTCCGCGCCTTCCCGCGCGTCGGCATCCCGCCGCGCTACGAGAACTGGGCCGACTGGGAGCAGCGGATCGACTTCATGGTCCAGAGCAAGGCGATTCCCGACTACACCTACCTCTGGTACGACGTCCGCCCGCACCCGAAGTTCGGCACCGTCGAGGTGCGCGTGATGGACTCGCAGACGCGGCTCGAGCACACGCTCGGCCTGGCGGCGCTCGTCCAGGCGATGGCCAAGGAGCTCGGCGAGCACTTCGAAGCCGGCAAGCAGCTCTCGCGCTACCCGTTCGAGATGCTCGACGAGAACAAGTGGTTCGCCGCCCGCCACGGCCTCGACGGCGAGCTGGTCGACCTGCCGAGCCGCGACCGTGTCAGCACCAAGGCGCTCGCGCGGCGGCTCGTCGACCGCCTGCGCGGCCACGCCGAGGATCTTGGTTCCGGCGACGAACTGGCCGCGATCGAGGACCTGATCGAACACGGCAACGGCGGCGCGCGCCAGCTCGTGGTCTACGCGGCCAATCGAGACCTTCTAGAGGTCGTGGGAGAGATAGTCGCCAAGACCTCGCCGTCGGCTCCACTCGAGAGTTGAGGGCCGCGCTGGCGCGGCCAGTATCTTCAAAGGCACAGTGAGTCAGCCGGACCTCTTCGTGGTATGCCGGAACTGCGGGTCGGAGGTCAGCCCGTATGTGACCGAGTGCCCGTACTGCGGCCAGCGGATTCGCAAGCGGGCGCCGAAGATCGAGCGCGACGAGGAGGGCGACGCGCAGCGCAAGCGCCGTCGCCGTCCACGGCTGCCGCGGCTGCGGCCGGGCGAGATCGAGGGGATCGCGCCGGACACACGGCCGGTCGCGACCGCGCTGCTGATCGGGCTGTCGCTGCTCGTGACGCTCGCGCTGGCGACTAACCAGGTCGCGCTCAACGAGGTCGGCGGGATCTGGCTGCCGCTCGACGACGAGCCCTGGCGCTACGTGACGACGCTGTTCGTCTTCGACAACCTCGGCTACCAGTTCGTCGCGCTGGTCGCCGTCGGCGTCTTCGGCACGATGTTGGAGCGACGCTTCGGCTTCCTGGCGCCGATCGCGGTTTTCCTGCTGGCTGGTGCGGCGGGGGCGGCCGCGGCTGTGGCGGTCGATCTCTCGCCGCCTTTCGTCGACCTAAACGTCGGCTACTGGATCCTCGGCGCCAACGGCGCGGCGCTCGGGCTGCTGACGGCTTGGACGGTCGACGACCGCCGCGCCGCGCGGCGCGGCGACGAGCGCGGCAACGACATGGTCGGCGTCGCGGTGTTCGCGGCGG
>CBFGZN010000205.1:0-4726 GCA_965653255.1 uncultured Solirubrobacterales bacterium
CTGCGCAAGAAGATCTGGAAGCGCCGCGAGTCGCCCGACGTGACGGTGGTTAAGGGATCGGGTTACGACAACCCCGCCATCGACCCGAAGGTGCTGAAGCGACTGCTTGACGAGTACCCCGAGGAGGAGCGCCAGGCGCGCGAGCACGGCGACTTCATCCACTTTGGCGGCATGGTCTACGAGGGCGGCTTTGAGCGCGATCTCGTCGCCCCGCTGACCCGCCAGCAGCTTGAGGGCCGCGACGTGGTGACGGGCATCGACCCGGGAGTGAGATGCGCGGCGTTTATCTGGATCGCGTTCGACGAGGACAATCGTGCCGTCGTCTTCGACGAAGTGGCGCTGCACGGGGCGACGGTCGTCGACTACATGCTTGCGCTCGCACGCACGAATGCGAAGTGGGGGCTGTTGACTCACGAGCTGGCGCAGACGGCGCGCGATGAGGCCAAGCGTCGCCATGCGGCTGGCGAGATGGAGGCGGACGAGCTGGCGCATTGGGCCGAGCTTTTGCAGGGCGCGCGCTCGCCAAGCGGCCCGGTGTACGTCATCGACCCGTCGGCCCGCAATCGCACGCTGACCAACGCGGAGTCGGTGCAGTCTGAGCTTCAGCGGCAGGGCATCTTTGCCATTCCGGGCCAGAACAGCGTGGAGGCTGGTTGCGGGCAGGCGAATCGTCGTCGGCGGCAGGGCGGCCTGTTCATCGTCGAGTCGTGTCGCGGCCTACGTGACGAGGCTGAGGAGTACCGGCTGGAGGAGCGCGAGGACGACGAGTTCAAGGTCGTTAAGGAGAACGATCACCGCCTTGACGCGATGCGCTACGCGCTCATGCAGCGCCCCTGGTATGCGCAGCCTCAGGAGCCCGAAAAGCCGCTCGGCTGGGTTCCCGGCTCCGCACCTTCGGCGCAGTGGTTTCAGGCCAACCGGCCGGCCGACGGCAATCCGTTCGGCAAGTACAGCTAGGAGACGAGATGCGACTGATTCCTGACCTTCCGCGCGGTGTTGAGCACTGCGCTGGTTCCCCAACGATCACGAGCGACCCCGAGGGGTTCTTCGACACGGGCACGCGCCTTGCGGGCGTGGATCCGCCGTCGTTCATCTCGGCGAAGTTCGTGCGAGCGGCCGGCGAGAAGCTGGGCTGGCCGTCGGAGAAGGACTACAACGAGGTGGTGAAGCGTGGTGCAGTGCTTGAGGACCGTGTCGCTGAGCTGGAGGCGGAGTTGGCGACGGCGGATGCGTGTCTGGAGGCCGTCGACACGTTGGAGTCAGCCGGCTTTCGCGCTCGGAAGAAGCCCGGCCGGCCCAAGAGCAAGGAGCAGAGCTGATGAGCGTTTCTAGTGTTCTGCGTGCGGCAACGGTCGATGTGGCCGACGAGCCGACGCTGATTGTCGAGGGCAAGACCGGCCGCAAATCTCTGACGGTCAGAGCTACCAGCGGAGCGGTCGAGTTCGGCGACGCCAACGTCGCGTGGGGAGATGGGTTTCGGATATCGAACTCCGATCTCGCGCCACTGCCGATTGACAGCTTCAATGGCGATCTGTACGCGATCTGCGATACCGGCGAGGTTGCGGAGGTCTGTGTTCTGGAGGTGGGGGGATGATCGCGGTGGTCTATGTACTTGCAGGATTGAACCTACTGTCGCTCGGCACCTTTGCGGGCATTCTCTACGTCCAGCACATCGCCCGTGAGGCAGAGGCGAAGCGTCAGTGCGACGAGCGTGACGCGGTGCGCCGTGAGGTGCTGACACTGACTGAGCATTTTGCGCAGGAGCGCACGGAGCTGCTGAAGGGCTTCGCGGCCGAGCGCCGCGCCCTGATCGATCGTGCGCTGCTGTCGTGGGAGATCGTCCTCGCGCGCGCCAACGATTCCGGCGTGGAGGAGATCCGCCCGGCGGGCGTGGCGTCTGACGAGATTCAGCACATCCCGATTGACGATGATCGCGCCCACTGGGACGAGCGCGAGAACGCCTGATGTCCGCTCTCGTCGACCGCTACGAGAAACAGCAGGAGCATCGCTCTATCCAGGATGCTCAGAGCGCGCATCCGGTGCCCGAGGTGATCCGCACAGCGGTCCATCGGGGTCGTGAGCGTAAGCAGGACGGCGACCTGGAGCGCGACGAGATCATTCAGTTCTGGCGCGGCAACCAGTACGTCTACCGGCTGAAGGGCAAGATCCAGGCGTTGCCGACGGTGACGAACTGGGAGGAGCGTTCCGGCAAGGCTCCGCATCGGATGCGAACGGTCCGCAACCTGATGCTGGACATCATCGCCCACGAGGTCAGCGCTGGCACGTCGCGGATCCCGTCGTTTGAGGTCGGCCCGTCGTCGACCGACCCTGAGGACATCGCCGCTGCGCGCCTGGCTGAGAAGGTGTTGCTGTACGGCTACGACAAGTGGCGAATGCGTAAGGCGGCGGTGAAGGTCATCACCCTCGCGGCGCTGACCGGCGAGGGTTTCGCGTGGCCGTACTTCGACTCGTCCGTGGGCCCCTATATGGACGACGGCGAGGGTGGCCGGATCGGGATGGGCGAGATCAAGATCCGCACCTTCTCCGGCAAGCAGGTGATGTGGGAGCCGGGGGTCGAGTTCGAGGAGTCGCGCTGGATTGGTGTCGATGTCGGCATGTCGATTCCCGAGGTTCAGGATCTCGATGGCTTCGTTGGCGGGCCGTTGGTCTGCGATGCGGATGTCGACCAGGGGGTAGTCGGTCCAGACAAGCCGAAGCAGACGAAGCTGGTTCGCGTCACTCACTACCTGGAGCGCCCTTCCCCGAAGGTGCCGAACGGTCGCTGGTTGATCATGGCCAACAACCGCGTCATCGTCGCTGAGCGCGCGTACCCGCATCGCGACCACGAGGGTCGGATTCTCGACGAGCCGGTGCTACACAAGCTGAGCTACTTCACCGACCCGGACAACGACCGCGACTTCGGTCTCGGTCGCCACATCCTGGATCCGCAGCGCAGCTTCAACGACATCGAGAACAAGCTGCTGGAGTGGAAGAACATCGCCCTGGTTCCCCAGCTGTTCGTGACGCCGGGGTTCCTGCGCCGCGCGAAGCTAGACGATGAGCCGGGCCGGGTCTACGAGGTCAATGGCGACCCGAATGCGCAGATGAAGTGGCGGGAGCTTGGACAGCCGCCCGAGGCGCTGTTTCGAATGCGCGAGAACCAGATCGAGGACATGGGTCGCATCGCCGCCCAGAACGAGATCCCGGCGCAGGTGGAGTCCGGCAAGGGTCTTCAGGTACTTACCGAGAAGGATCTTGCCCGTCGCGGCGAGTTCATCCAGGGTCTCGCCGAGTGGTGGTCGCGCTTTTCGCGCCACTGCCTCTATCTGACCCAGCGCCACTACACCGAGGCCGACGGCCGACTGATGTCGCTCCAGGGCCGTCGTGGACCCGAGCTGCTTCAGGGCTTCAAGGGTGCCGATCTTCGCGGCCAGATGGATGTCCGTGTGTTCGCTGCCAGCCTGGAGCCGCAGACGCGCGAGGCGATTGAGCGGCGGATCATGTGGTACGCGCAGCTCGGCTGGATCACCCCAGAGGTCGCGATGTCCGCAATGGCGGGCGGCACAGCCGGCAACCTTGTGCAGTCCTATGAGCTGGATGTTGCGTGGGCGAACCGGACGATCCAGATGATCGTGTCGGATCCCGAGCGCCTCATGAATCAGCCGATGCGAATCGAGACGCGCACGGTGCCCGATCCACAGACCGGGCAGATGGTCGCGATGCAGATGGAGATCCCGCGTTTCGCCCCTCGCAAGTTCCAGAACGTCGGCGTCATCAAGACGGTCTTCGAGGACTGGATGAAGACCGTCGAGTACGAGCAACTCGACGATGGCATGGTGGCGGTTGCGGACAAAATCTACGAGGCCTTGGAGGCCATCGAGGCCGAGAAGGCAGCCCGGGCCGCCATGCAGCAACAGGCGATGGCCGAGAGCCAGGGTCGCGACAACGCGGCGAAGCCCCAGATAGGCAAGCCGCTGCCGTCGATGCCTGGCCCTGGCCAGCAGCTTCAGACCAACTGACGTGCGCCACTAGGCCTGCTCTCTAGGGCCGAGCGCGACTCTCGGGATCTCGCCCCCGGTCGTAGTCGCCGCGCACGAACCCTCTTTCACGAAAGCCCCTAGCGGGCCTGCGGGCGCCGTTCGGCGTGCCGTTCTACCTAACTCGCGGACCAGCCCTCATTCCGGCCCCTTCGGGACCAGTCGGACGGCCCCGCGCGATCCATGGAGGATCACATGCCAGACGACGACAAGGCCCCTGAGAATCAGGACCAGCCGAATACCGCAGTCAGCGCCCCCGAGGATGTCGGGACCAGCGCCGCCGCCGAGGAGAAGCCCGAGCTGCTTTCGGAGCACTTCGATCCGACGTCCCTCCCGCCCGAGCTTCAGCCCGGTTACAAGCAGATCCAAGCTGCCTACAGCCGGAAGACGCAGGAGATCGCGCAGGAGCGCCAGGAGCACCGTGAGGCCAAGGAGCTTTACGACGCTCTCCGGGACCCCCAGAAGCGGATAGACGCACTTCAGCGCCTAGGCATCATCGACACGGACGCCGTTGAGGACGATGGTCTTCTCGACGACGATCCGAACACGAAGCTCCAGCAGGAGTGGGAGCAGTTCAAGGCCGAGCGCGCGCAGGAGCAGATGCAAGCGCAGCAGGCCGAGGTCAAGCAGGCGGAGGTCGCCTACATCAACCACGGCCTGGCCGAGCTGGTCGAGAAGACCGGCCGCGA
>CBFGZN010000206.1:0-4703 GCA_965653255.1 uncultured Solirubrobacterales bacterium
AGACCATGGGCTACGCCGACTTCCTTGCCGTGGTCGCGAGCGGCCGCAAGAACGCGGCACGCCTCGAGATCAACGGCTCGCTCGACCTGCCTGAGCCGATGGCGCCGGTTCGGTCCGAGGACGCCGAGGACGTGCTGCTCGAGGCCCAGACCGCCGACATCGCGCTGCCCGCGGGTCGCGACCGGCTCGTGCTCGACGGCAATTGGAGCGAAGGCGAGGACTATTTCGAGGCGATGGCGTCCGGAGCTACCGCACGGCCGCAGTCGTTCAGCGCCGGCGCCGCCTACGCGGTGCTTGCCGGCACGGGGGTCGAAGAGCCCGGCCTGCACGAGGGCGACGGGCTCGTCACAGCGGCAGAGGCCGGATTGCGCCTCTACGGCTATCAGTTCACTCCCAAGACGTAGGCTTACACCCATGCACTTCGTCATCGATGGCATGAATGTCATCGGGACCAGACCTGACGGTTGGTGGAGGGACCGCGACGCCGCGATGGCGAAGCTGGTCGACGAGCTCGAGCGCTTCTCGGCCGCGAGCGGCGACGACGTGACCGTCGTCTTCGAAAGAGCTCCGCAGCCGCCACTGCGGTCGACCGTTATCGCGATCGAGCACGCGCCGAGGCCGAAGGCCGACGCCGCCGACTACAAGATCCTCGAGCTGGTCAAGGCTCATCCCTCCCCCGCGACGCTCCACGTCGTCACCTCGGACCACTGGCTCGCCGACGCCGCCCGCGACGCCGGGGCGATCGTCGAGCCGTCCGAGGGCTTCAGGACGCGGCTCGACGACTAGCCGGCAGCGCGCTTGCGCTGCGCTGCCTTGCGCTTCTTCGCCTGCGCCTGCAGCCGCTTCAACTTCTTGCACGGCGTGGCCATCCGCACCCGTTTCTGGGCGGCCCGCTTGCTGTTGTGTCCGGTCAGGCCGTTGACCGCCACCTGACGCCGGCTACAGATCCTGGGCCGGCCGGTCGCGGCGAGGATGCCGCGCTTGCCGCCGCGGATGTTCATGTTGAACTGGGTCACCGGAGCGTCGGGAACGCTCGGGAAGGTGGTTACGAGCTTGCCGCTCTCGACGCTGGTCACACCGCGCACGTTGATGCGGATCTCGCCGTTGAGCTTGGCGAGCAGGCTCGGCAACGTCCTGATCGTATTGCCCGTCGTCGGATCGATCCGGATCCCCTGAACCAGGTAGACAGGCCCGGCGAGCTTGCGGTTGAGCACCGGCGAGGTGGCAGTCGCCCAGCCGATTCGCGTCCGGCGCGGGCAGTCGGCACGCTTGCCGGCCTCGAAGCCGCACACCACCTGGGAGTTGCGCGGGTCGAGCGCCAAGCTCTTCGGCAGCTTGACGACCGCGCTAGCGATGTTCGCCTGGCTGCTGGGCTGACTGACCCGTGCCTTCAGGCCCGGGTGCTTGCCCTGCTTGAGCTGACGCACGCCGGTCAGCTGCATCCGCATCCGGGGGCTGAAGCCGAGCCGCGCGCAGTTGTCGAACTGGAGGCCGGCAGCCCGGTCGGCGGCGGTCCCGCCGAACGAGTGCATCCGCGCGCCAACGCTCTTGCCGCCACACGCCGTCGGGTTGTAGGCAAAGCCCGGTCTGTCAAGCGTCACCTGAGCGTTGCGCAGGCGAATCGGAACGCCCTCGAGAATCCTCGGCAGGGGATCGCTAACCGCGGTCAGGCTGGCGTCCTCGGGATCGACGAACAGCGCCTGGCGGACGACCACCGTGCCGAGGTCGTAGGGGCCGGCGATCGCCCGGATCACCGCAACCATCCCGAACGACGCGCCCTTGTAGCGGCCAGTGAAGTAGACAGGGCCGCTGAGCCTGTAGGGCTCGCTGCCTGCGCCGGCAAGCGTCGTGACGGTGCCGATCCGGCTCGCGGCGGGACAAGCGCCGGCGTTCGCTGCCGCGTCGGTGCACTGCTCGACGCCCTTGATCTTCGCGGCGAGGCCCGGGGGCGTGTCAACGCGAACGCCCGACAGGAACTGGTTGCCGTCATCGCGCCCGATCTGCGCGGTGAACGGTGTGAAGGCGCCGCTCGCCGACGCTGCGGTCGCGGCTGCGAACGAGGGCTGGAATAGCGGAACCGGGCAGGCCGGCGTCGCAGCGGGCGAGCTGGTGGCCGTCACCGGCGCCGTCCCGGACCACGGCGCGACAGTGGTGCTTGCCGGCTGCAGACCACACTCGAGCGGCATCGCCAGCGGCGCCCGCGGACCGTCACGGAAGTCGACCGTCAGGTCCTCGAACGGCAGTTGGGGGTTGTCCTTGAAGATCGCGGTCAGCTGACCGGTGCTCGAATCTGGCTGGACCGAGCCCTTGAGCCGGATCGAGACCTTGCGGCCCTCGATCGTCACGAACAGTCGGTACTGGTCGTTGTCGAGTGGCTGACCGATGTAGGCCGATCCGGTCAGCTCCGGGATCGAGTTGGGTGGATCGCTCGCGGCCGGCGGCAACAGCGGCGATACGACGCTGACGTCGCCGATCCGCGACGCGGCCGGACAGGCCTCGCCACCGGGCTGGCCGACATTGGCGGCGAGTTGCGCGTCGGTGCACGCCTCGAGTCCGTTGGCGACCGAGGGGTTGATCGTCATCCCGGGCGGCAGCGTCACGGATATGTCCTTCGCGTGCGACTCGGCGAACTTGCTCTTGTCGGCAAGCCCCTCGCTGGCCATCGTCAGCTTCACCTCGGGACCGGTCGGCGTGTCGGGCTGGTCAACGTCCGGCGTGACGTTGATCCCCGGCGCCAGTGTGAGCTGCTGGCACTCCTGGGCGCCGTTGAGCAGCGCGCTGTTGTCACGATCGACAATCGTCGGCGTCTGGTCGGTGCGCGCGTCGGTCAGGATCGCGCCGCCGGGCTGAGGCTGCGAGAACACGGTCAGCTTGCCGACGAGTGGCTGGTTGGTGCACTCGGTCGGATTCGAGAGGAACGGGAGCGCAGGGTCGGGCACCGCGCCGGGAGTCGGAAGCGGCGTGCAGAACTCGGTGCTGCCGAGGACGGGCAGCGACAGCGCCACGCAGCTTGCGCCGCGGCCGGGCTGGCCTGGCACCTGTGGATTGTGGGCGGGATCTCCGGGCGCCCCCCAGAAGGTGAGGTTGGTACGCAGCACACCCGGTGAGGTCGCCGTGCCGGCGTAGGCCGGCAGGTGCTCGATCGTGAAGTAGAGGCCGTAGTCGAACGGACCGAAGTCGCTCGGCTCGTCGCGGACCCCGCCGACGATGTGCACCGGGTGGAGGTTTAGCAGCGCCGCCGCCAGCGCCGACAGCGGCGCGACGTTGGCGAGCGCCTCGCCGGCCTCAGCTGGGTCGAAGGCGAAACGCGCGACGACGTCCTCCTGCGGCCCGACCTCGGGATTGGAGAGCGGGGTCATGTTGTAGAGCGGGATCCGCAGCGTGATGTCGCCGGTCAGCGGCGCCAGGGCGCCGATGTAGAGCTTCAGCTCCTCGGTGCCGATCTGCGTCGAGACGGGACAGCTGTGGGCGTTGAGCTGGGCGTCGGTGCAACGATCGAACTGGCGCGGGTTCGGCATCAGGCCACGTGGGATGTCGACGCGCAGGTTGTCGACATTGCCGCCCGCCGGCGGACCGGTGGCTCCGCCGGTGCGGTTGAACTGGAAGTCCGTCACGCCGATGAACGGGTGCCCTCCGGCGAGCTCGTAGATGCCAATGCCTCCCGTGCTCGGGTCGGGATAGGCGTCGGTGATGCGACCGCCCGGGGTACCGGTGTTGGTGTAGGCGTCGGTGTCGTTGACGATCCAGTCGCCGTTGGCATCGCGAGCGTCGTTCGCGAACACCATTCCGGTGAAGTCCTCGATGCCGAACTGCTGTGCCTGTGCTGCCGGCACGAGAGCCAGAAATGCAATTGCCATCAGCGTCGTGACGCCAGCCTTGGACCGCATCGGGCTCCTCCCGTCGACTGCATTCCTCGCCTGGCCAGGTGATCCCCCGGGGCGGGAGTTCTCACACCTTGGCCGGCTAGCCAAGCCGTACGGAGCGCTTGCGCGTAGCAGTGGCGAACACGCCGCCGCCTGGGTAGGTCACGCGCAACTTTGCCCGCTTTGCACCGGTGCAGCGTGTGAGCTTCAGCGACACCCGCCAGCGCGTTGGAGAGACGCGTCGTGCGCGTGACTTCACCCGTGCCTTGCCGCAACGCAGAACCGCGCGCGGCCGCAGGCGAGCAGCCTTGGCAAGCTTTCCGCGGACGACCAGGCGGTCGTCACTCAACCTGACGCGCTTGATCTTCAACCCCGGCCGTTTGCAGGGCTTCGGCATCGTCACCGGGAAGGCGGCCTGCTTGCCGTTTTGACCGGTGAACGTTGCCTGGGCGATCTCGCGTCCGCGTCGCCCGCAGAGGCCCTTGCGCGCGGCCACCGCGAGCACTCCGCCCTTGCCACCTTTCAGCTTGAGATCGAAGCGAGTGACGGGTGCGTCGGGCACACGCTCGAAGGTGCTGACGAGCCGCTTGTTCTCGACCGCTGTCGTCCCGCGCACGTTGACCCGTAGCTCGCCGTTGAGTTTGACGAGCAGGCTCGGCAACGTCCTGATCCGGTTGCCGGTCGTCGGATCGAACCGGATTCCCTGGACGAAGTAGACCGGCCCCGTTAGCGGCTTGTCGAGCGCGGGCGAGACCGCGGATGCCGTACCGATCTGGGACTTCGCGGGACAGTCGGCACGCAGACCGGCCTCGAAGCCGCAGATCTCCTGGGCGTTGTTCG
>CBFGZN010000207.1:0-4678 GCA_965653255.1 uncultured Solirubrobacterales bacterium
GTGCTTGACGTGGCGTTCGCCTCCCCGCGACCGATCGCCGCGGTGCTGCCGGGCAACGTCGTTAGCATCGGCACGGCAGCCAGCCGCCCGCCGACGGTCGGTCTCTGGCCGCCGCCGGCGCTACGGCACGCGAACGACTCGCCTTAGCGGCGAGCCGAGCGCGCGCGTCGGGTCAGGCCGCGTCGGGACCGACCTTGATCAGCATCTTGCCGATGTTGTCGCCGGACAACAGGCCGTTGAAGGCTGCCGGCATGTTCTCGATCCCGTCGACGATCGTCTCGCGGTAGCGCAGCTCGCCGGAGCGGACCCAGGCGCTCGCCTCCTCGAGGAACTTCGTCATCAGGTGGAAGTGGTCGAGGACGATGAAGCCGCGGATCGTCAGGCGCAGCGGCAGCGTCGCGAGGAAGTTGTCTGGGCCTGGCTGTGGCTGCTCCTCGTTGTACTGGGCGACCGCACCACAGAGTGCGATCCGGCCGTGTAGGCGCATCCGCCCCAGCGCCGCCGACAGGTGGTCGCCGCCGACATTGTCGAAGTAGACGTCGATCCCTTTCGGCGCGTGCTCGCGCAGCGCGTCGGCGACCGGCGTCTCCTTGTAGTTGAACGCGGCGTCGAAGCCGAGCTCCTCGGTCAGCCAGGCAACCTTCTCGGGCGAGCCGGCGCTGCCGATCACGCGGCCGGCGCCGCGCAGCCGCGCCATCTGTCCGGCGGCGCTGCCGACCGCGCCGGCGGCCGCCGATACGAAGATCGTCTCACCCTCCTGGAGGTTGGCGACGTCGAACAGGCCGGCGTAGGCGGTCAGGCCGGGCATGCCGAGCACGCCTAGCGACGCGGATATCGGACCCATGGCGGGGTCGACCGGGTAACCGCCGTCGATCACCGCATGCTCGCGCCAACCAGACAAATGCTGGACCCAGGCGCCCTCCTCGAGCGGACCGCCGTTGGAGGCGATCACCTGGCCGACGGCGCCGCCGTCCATGACCTTGCCGACCTCGAACGGCGGCAGGTAGGACTTCACGTCGCGCATCCGGCCGCGCATGTATGGGTCGACCGAGAGGTAGCTGTTGCGGATCAGCATCTCACCGGGGCCGGGTTCGGGCAGCGGCGTCTCGGCGAGCTCGAAGTCAGTGTCTTTCGGCTCGCCGTCGGGACGTGCGGCGAGGCGGATCTCCCGTGTGGTTGCGCTCATGGCGGGTGACCCTAAACCCTTAGGATCGTCGGATGGGGACTACGGAGCAGGAGACCGAGGCAAGGCTGCACGGAGGGAGGCTGATCGCGAAGCGCCTCAAAGCGCACGGCGTGACCAAGCTGTTCACCCTTTCCGGCGGGCACATCTTCCCGATCTACGACGGCTGTCGAGAGGAGGGGATCGACATCGTCGACACCCGTCACGAGCAGTCGGCGGCGTTCGCGGCCGAGGGCTGGGCGAAGGCGACGCGCGAGCCGGGCGTCTGCGCGGTTACCGCCGGTCCGGGTGTCACCAATGCGATGAGCCCGCTCGGCTCGGCGCTGATGAACCGCTCGCCGATGGTCGTGCTGGGCGGCCGCGCGCCGGCGCTGCGTTGGGGGATGGGCTCGCTCCAGGAGATCGACCACGTCCCGTTCGTCGCACCGCTGGCGCGGCTCGCGAAGACGGCCGAGTCGACGGCCGAGATTCCCGCCCTGATGGACGAGGCGCTTGCCGCGGCCGCCGGTCCGCCCGGTGGCCCGACGTTCCTCGACTTCCCGATGGACTACGTCTTCATGGACGTCGACGTCGATGCCGACGGTCCCGCGTCCGAGGTCGACCCGCTGCTGGTCCCGGCGGCCGAGGGCGTCGAGGCGGCGGCCGAGCTGCTGCGCGGCGCTGAGCGGCCGGTGATCATGGCCGGCAGCGGTCTCTACTGGGCGCATGGCGAGCACGCGCTGCGGGCGATCGCCGAGGAGCTGCGGATTCCGGTGTTCGTCAACGGTCTGGGGCGCGGCTGCATCCCGGCCGACCACGAGCTCGCCTTCTCGCGGGCGCGTGGGCAGGGGCTCAAGGGCGCCGACGTCGCGCTGGTGATCGGCGTGCCGATGGACTTCCGGCTCGGCTTCGGCGACTCGTTCGGCGAGGAGACGAAGATCATTGCGATCGACTCCTGCGCGCCCGAGCGAGCGCATCCGCGCGAGGTCGCCGTCGATCTGGTCGGCGGCGTGCCGGCGACGCTCGACGCGCTGCGCGAGGCAGCGGCTGGCGGTCCCGACCGCTCGGGCTGGATCGAGGCGCTGCAGGCGGGCGAGAACGAGAAGCGTGCCGCCGAGCAGGAGGAGCTCAACGACCCGCGCGCGCCGCTGCATCCGATGCGGCTCTACAACGAGCTGGCGCAGGTGCTCGACCGCAACGCGATCGTGATCGGCGACGGCGGCGACTTCGTCTCCTACGCCGGTCGCGTGATCGACACCTACGAGCCGGGCTGCTGGATGGACCCGGGGCCGTACGGTTGCCTCGGCGCCGGTCCCGGCTACGCGCTGGCGGCGAAGCTGGCGAACCCGGATCGTCAGGTCTGCCTGCTGCTCGGCGACGGCGCGTTCGGCTTCAGCGGGATGGAGTTCGACACGCTCGTGCGCCACAACGTGCCGGTAGTCGCGGTGATGGGCAACAACGGCATCTGGGCGCTCGAGAAGCACCCGATGGAGTTCCTCTACGGCTACTCGGTCGCGGCCGAGCTGCAGTCGGAGTGCCGTTACGACCAGGTGGTCGAGGCGCTCGGCGGGCACGGGGAGCTGGTGTCGCGGCCGGAGGAGCTGAAGCCGGCGCTGGAGCGGGCGTTCGCGAGCGGGAAGCCGGCGCTGGTCAACGTGCTGACCGATCCGTCGGTCGTCTACCCGCGCCGGTCGAACCTGGCCTGAGCCGTTCTGTGACGTAGATCATAGATAGCCTGGCTAATCATTAGCTAGGCTATCTATGTGACTTCAGCTCCGGTAGCCACCAAGAAGAACGCCAAGCGCGAGCGCTTCGACGCCGCCTGGGAGCAGTTCGCCGCCGCCGTGCGCCACGCGCGCTCGCGCGCCGCCGACCAGCCGGGCGCGGGATTGACGCCGTCGCAGTACCGGCTGCTGGCCGCGCTCGAGGACGCGCCGTCGCTGACCGTCGGCGAGCTCGCGCGGGCGGCGGGGGTGTCGTCGCCGTCGGCGACGCGGATGCTCGACGGGTTGGAGCTGGACGGGATCGTCAAGCGCGAGCGCGCCGCCGCGGACCGCCGCCGGATGGAGGTGCGGCCGACCCCGAAGGGCCGCCGCGCGCTCGCCAAGGCGCACGCGCGCGTCGCCGGCGCCCGTGAGCAGATCTACGCGCAGCTGACCCCGGACGAGCGCGCCCAGGCCGAGCGGCTGCTGCCGCGGCTGGCGGAGGCGATCGAGCAGCTGTGACCACCCGCGACGACACCGGACGGCTGCACCCCAACATCACGCTCGCCGTGCTCGCGACGGCGGCGATGGCCTACGCGATCTCGCAGACGATGGTCGCGCCGGCGCTGCCCGAGATCCAGCACGACCTCGGCGTCTCGCAGACCCAGGTCACCTGGGTGCTGACCGTCTACCTGCTGACCGCCTCGATCGCGACGCCGATCGTCGGCCGGCTCGGCGACATGTTCGGCAAGGAGCGGATGCTGACCGTGACGCTGATCGCCTTCGGTACCGGGCTGCTGATCTCGGCGCTGTCGCACTCGATCGAGCTGCTGGTGATCGGCCGGGCGGTCCAGGGGCTGGGCGGCGCCGTCTTCCCGCTTGCCTTCGGGATCATCCGCGACGAGTTCCCGCGCGAGAAGGTCGCGACCGCGATCGGGCTGATCAGCGCGACGTTCGGTATCGGCGGCGGCGCGGGCCTGGTGCTCAGCGGCCTGATCGTCGACCACCTCGCCTACGAGTGGATCTTCTGGCTGGCGTTCGTCGTGGTGGCGGGTGCGCTGGTCGCGACGAAGCTATGGGTGCCGGAGTCGCCGGTGCGCGCGCCGGCGCGGATCGACTGGGGCGGGGCGGCGCTGCTGTCGGCCGGGCTCGCGTCGGTGCTGCTCGCGGTCAGCGAGGGCAACTCGTGGGGCTGGGAGTCGGCGCAGACGGTCGGCGTGCTCGGGGGCGGCGTCGCGATCTTGGCGATTTGGAGCTGGTTCGAGACGCGCGTTGACGCGCCCCTGGTCGACATGCGGATGATGCGCCGGCGCGGGGTCTGGACGACCAACCTGACCGCGTTGCTGGTCGGCTTCGGGATGTTCGGCTCGTTCATCCTCACGCCGCAGTTCGTCCAGACGCCGGAGATCGTCGGCTACGGCTTCGGCGCCTCGGTCACCGAGGCTGGGTTGTTCCTGCTGCCCTCGACGGTGATCATGCTGATCGCCGGTCCGGTGTCGGGCTGGCTCGGGACGCGGGTCGGCTCGCGCGTGCCGGTGCTGCTCGGGACGATCACGGCGTCGTGCTCGTTCCTCTGGCTGGCGCTGATGCACGAGCACCCGTGGCAGATCGTCTTCGGTGTGGCGCTGCTCGGCGTGGGCATCGGCCTGTCGTTCGCGGCGATGGCGAATCTGATCGTCGAGGCGGTCAAGCAGTCCGAGACCGGTGTCGCGACCGGGATGAACACGATCATGCGGACGTCCGGCGCCGCCATCGGCGCGCAGATCGCCGCGGTGATCGTCTCCGCGCATCCCAGCGACGGCTACACGATCGC
>CBFGZN010000208.1:0-4628 GCA_965653255.1 uncultured Solirubrobacterales bacterium
GCGGCAAGCCGTGGCGGTTCCGCCATCGCGGCGCGAGGCGGCACGAGCTCGCGCAGGCGTGGTCGGGGAGGGGATGCTGATGCGTCGCTGGTGGCGAGACGCGCTCGAGCGGCTGCTGTCGCGGCCGTGGGCAATCGCGAGCTCGACCTGATGGCCCGCGACCCGGCGTTCGAGGCGATCTGGCGACAGCAACTCGCGCGCCGGGTCGAGCGCGACTACGGCTTGTCGAACGTGCTGTTCGATGGCACGGTCGTCAGTCGCCTCGCCGCTGGCGAGGAGATGTTCGGCGACCAGTTCATGCGTCGGGACAACTGCGCCGAGGGCATGGAGGAGGGTGGCGACGGCGGCGTCTACGCGATCCTTGAGACGCAACGGCGCATGGTGATCGGGCAGGGCGGCCAAGCCGAGCTGATGGAGGCGGGCGTCCATGCTGCGCTGATGCACCACTGGTTCCGCATGGCGCAGGCGATCCAGCACTAGCCGGCAACGTGACGTGCTCTACGAGCCCCGTCGCCCTGAGTGGGGCGGCGGGGCTTTCGTCGTTCTAGGACCGCTTGAGGTTCGTGCCGCAGCCATTGCACTTCAGCCGCTTTGGCATGGCCAGAGTTCCTACACCTAGTGTTGCGGCGCCCACTAGCTTGGCTTTGCCGGTGCGCTTGACGGTGAACGAGTTTCGCGCGCCGCACTGTGGGCAGCGAACATCGCCCGTGGTGGGATCGACATCGGTCTTCTTCATGGTCGCCCCTCCTAGCTGATTTGCTCGGTGACTACGAAGGTCTGGCTGACGGCCGCGCTGGTTGGCCCGACAGTGCAGGGGTACTTGGCCCCGTTGCTGTTCGGCGTCTTCGCCCAGATCTCGATTTGGTGGTCGCCGACGGCCATACCCTCAAAGAGCGCGGAGACAGACACGCTCATGGTTTGACTGTTCGCGACGAAGACCTCGCCGCCGCCCGCGGCCGTCTGCCCGCCAATACGCAGCTGGAAAACGCACCCGGCGAACCCGGTCCCGGCCGATCCCGTCCAGTCGACGTTAAGCGCAGACGCCGCGTCGGTCTTGTGGTAGCTGCCGTAGGTCGACACCCGCTCGTAATCGGTTCCAACGGGCACGCTGTGCTCTGCTGACTGCTGCACCTGGTCAGGCGGTGGCATGGTGACGTCCTGCGGCTTGACCTCGCCGGTTCCGATGTCGGCGCTGTCGATCGTCTCGTTTGCGATGTCCGCTGATCGCACGGCGCCGTTCTTGATGTCAGGTGCTTGGACGGCGTTCTTGGCGATGTCCTGCGTCTTGACCGTGCCGTTCTTGATGTCCTTGCTCGTGATGGTGATCTTGCCGGCGGCGATGGCGCCGCCCATCGTGAGCGCCGCCACGGCGGCGATCGCGGCGAGCGTGGACATCACGTTCGCGTAGTTGAGCTTGCGGAGCATCGGGTCCCCTCCCCGTCGTCGGTTTGCGAGCTGCGCGAGTCTATGCGCGCGGGTCGTCGAACAGCTCGCCGGGATGGACGTCGAGTCCAGCGGCGAGCTTGGCGATCGTTGTGACGCGCGGCTCGCGAACGCCGCGCTCGATGTCGCCAATGTCGGACTGGCCGAGTCCGACCTCGAGCGCGAGCTGCAGCTGTGTCAGACCTCGTTCTTCGCGTAAGCGGGCGAGGTTCGCTGCGAAGGTGGGGTAGGCATCCACGGGCAGCTATGTGCCAGGCATCTAGGCCAATTGTCAATGGGTTGTAGCCAATTGACGGTCGAGCTATCATGCTCCGCTCCCTGCCCTCCAAGGCAGACCACGCCCCCGCCCCCTCTGGCGGGGGCGTTTTTGCGTTCTAGGGGCTATGCATGTTGGCTTGGTTCGGCGTAGCGCTGGTCAGACCAATCAGCTACGCTGATCGGCGGCTGGCGCTGGGAGCAGCCTTCGATCTCTAGCCGTTTGGGCACGCACGGCTGAGGTCAATGTGGGCCGGGCCTGGCGCTGACCCCTCCCCAGCGCAGTGCCCGAGGGCGAGCTGGGTCCGGTCCTCAATATTGGCTTCCTGGCCGAATGATCTAGTTGCGCGGGCCTGCACAGGTGGGATACGTTCGCGTCCTTCACTCATGCAAAGACCTATCGTCGCGTCGGTTCTTGAGCTGGGAACTGGGGCACCGAGCGCTTGACGGTCAGGCGGTGGAGGGAACACAAGGGCAGGGTTTATGGACTCGCAGATGCAGCGAGGCGCTCACGGGCGCCCAACGGTAGGAACACGCTCAGGGTGGACAGGCGATAGCGCGCCTGAAATAGTCGTGGCCGTGGAAGCACCGGACGAGAGACGATCGCCTGAAGTGGAGGCCGGCGCGAAGCTGCGCATCGCGAACGCGATCGCAGAAGCGCTGCCGGATATCAGGTCGTCTTCTTGGCGCTACGTCTTAGAGATGATGCGAGCTCGTCTAGCTGAGAGCGCGAGTCGGCAGCCGCCGCGGCCTCGGTCGCTTGGCTGAGCTCGACGACCGCGAGACGTTCAAGCACCTGGTCGAGCTTGGCGCTGATGTCGTCGAGTGTCGACGTCGTCTTGCCCTCGAGTACTTCCATCAGGTCGGGCGCGTCGCCGTGCAGTAGCCACTCGACTTTCTTGCCGGTGATCCGCTCGATGTCGCTCATGCGATCCCACGGAATCCGAGGGTTGCTCGTGCTCTCGTAATTCTGGTAGGTCCGCGGGATCACGCCGAGGAGCTCGGCCATCTGGTGCTGCGTGATGCCGGCTTCCTTGCGCGCATCCTTGATGCGCCCCGCGATCCGCTTGTGCTCCAACTCGGCCATCTCGCGCACGCTACGTGCGGGGAACAGTTCTGTCGCCGTAAATTTTGTTCGTGGTCTTGACGTACGCATTTCGTTCGTAGTACGATACGTACGTAATGCAGAAAGCGCAAGTCCCAGACATCGCATCGCGCATCGCTCAAGCTCGTAAGGCGGCCGGCCTGACTCAGCAGGCGCTCGCCGATGCGACGGGCTTTTCGCTCCGTGCCGTCCAGACTTGGGAGGGCGGCACTCGCGTCCCGCGCATGGATGCCCTTGCGGCGCTCGCCGACGCGCTCGGTCGATCGGTTTCGTTCTTCTTCGAGGCATCGCCGGGTGAGGTCGCTGCCTGATGCCGGCGCGTCGCCACTTCGGTCTTCGCGAGCGTGTCAAGGACGCGGGTGGGTTGGAGGCTCAGCGGCGTCTCGACGATCAGCTTCGGTCGGTGCTTGTCGAGATTCGTGAGCGTCGCGAGGCGCGCGAGCGTGAGCGTGCCGACAAGCGGGAGGCTGGTCGCCGGTGACGGGCGGGGCGATCATGGGCTTGGTCGTGCTGGTCCTTGTGGTCGCGGTCGCCTACTTCGGTATGCGCGGCGATCGTGGCCGGGCTCTGACCGAGCTTGAGGCTTCGGAGCGCCTGTACACACAGGCTGGCCGGACGGTGGGTCGATGATCGCCGCGCTCCCGCTGCTGGCCCTGATCGCCCTGGCGTGGGTGCTCGGCGTGTTCGTCTTCGTCGCGCTGGTGATCGGCGGCGTGGCCCTGTATCGGCGTCTGGTGCTCGACCCGCGGCAGCGGGCGCATGACAAGGCGGTGGCTGCTTCGGCGATCGACGGCCGTGAGGCCGGCGAACGGGATGCGTTCGCGGGAGTGGTCGAGGATGTTGTTGAGCGCGAGCTTGTGCGGTTCCCGGCGATGGCGCCGCGTTGGCGTGCGAAGCGCGATGTCGAGCTTGACGCGGAAGCTGATGAGCTAGTCGCTGACGGGCACGCTCGCCTTGAGGCGCACGCGAATGGGGAGCATCGGCGGTGAGCGTGGTGGCTGCGCTGCCTGAGATCCCGGTGACGCGGATCTTCGAGCTTCGTCGCGACGAGGTTCGCGACCAGACGTATTGGCACGAGGTCGATGAGGTTCGCCAGCGTGGCAGCTTGTCCCTCGTCGTGACGTGCTGGCTCTATGAGCGCGAGCCGGTAGCGGGTTCGTACCGCGCGTCGCGCGCGGGCGTGAAGCCGCTCGATGTGACTTGGACCGGCGACGAGCTGCTCGCCGCGTGATGGCAACCCGAGAAGGAGACGACGTGACGACCGCACCCGCACCACTGCCCGACCGCCTGGCGAAGCTCGACGAGCTGACCCTGCATGGCGGTGGCCACTCGCGTTTCGAGGAGGGGCACTGCGCGATGGAGCTCGTCGCGTGGCTCGCCGACGAGCCGCACTCCGATCATCCGCAATGCACGTCGCCGCTGCTCGGCGCGTTCTTGCGCCGGCTCAACGATCGCCTCGACGACGAGCAGCGACAGCTCTTGAAGCCCTACCTGCCGAAGGTGATCGGTACCCGCGACGGCAAGGACGACCTGCGTCGTACGCTCGCCGCGCAGTGGACGGTAAAGACCGGCCTGCCGCCGCTGCTCGAGTTGGCCGGCTTGACCGACCGTGCCGACGAGCTGCGCAACCTCGAGGTCTCCGAGTGGACGCCCGCGCTCGCCGACCTCTTGCGCACCGTACGAGGGGAGTGCCAGGCGGCGAGAACTGCCGCGCGCGGTCGCCTCAAGGACAAGATCCTGGCCGAGCTGAAGAAGCGGCAGGAGGCTGAGGGCGCGAAGCCCGCAGTCGCAGACGCAGACGCAGCCGCAGACGCAGCCGCAGCCG